>PMJE01000157.1 GCA_003157315.1 Myxococcales bacterium
AGCAACACACCGAAACCGTACACGTCGGTGCGTCCGTCGATATCGGACAGGCCCAGCACATGCTCGGGAGACATGTACGCGGGCGTTCCCATGGCTAGTGCCGGCCTTGCCGACGGGTGCAGCTCTCGTTCCACGATGACCGAGATGCCAAAATCCAACACCTTGGTGGTCACGATCCGTCCGTCGGGCTCCATACAGATGAAGATGTTCGGTGGCTTGAGATCTCGATGGATCACGCCCCGTGCGTTCGCCGCAGCCACCCCTCGCATGGCTGGCAGGAGCAGTCCCGTCGCTTCGCTGACGCTGAGGAATCCCTTGCGCGCAATATAGCTGGCGAGGGACTCACCCTCGAGCAGCTCCATCACGATGCACGCCATCCCCGCATGTTGGATGACGTCGAAGATCGTAACCACATTGGGATGGTTCACCAGGCTGGCGGCCAGAACTTCGCGGTGAAAGAGGCCCTGCGCCAGGCTGGTCGTGGCCAGGGACCGCAGAATGACCTTCAGGGCGACTCGCTTGCCCGTTCGTTCGTTCGTTCCCGCCCACACCGCAGCCATTCCGCCAGCCCCGATCAGGTGCTCGACCCGGTATTCTCCCTCGACCAGCTGGCCTGCCCGCAGAATCGTGTCAACGACGCTCTCGGGCTGGGCTTCTGCGTTCATCACTAGATTCCGCCGTTGACAGGGGACGCTCGATTGGGTTGCGCGACAAGGCAGCCCACCCGAAATTTCGCCTTCCGTTGATGCGAATCAGCGGATGAGAGGCAAGACTTGCGCATTCATCAGCCGTCCCGCGACAGGCTCGACTGCCAACCCTGCACGCTGACCTGTCTTCGCAGCCAGGTGCAGGAATCCGCGAGCGACATGTCGGCTTAGACGCCCCCCCGCTGACTCACACTCCACACATAGAAGATTGATGATCTTTAGCGGCTGGTCGCACAAGCCGTGGACAGCCGTTGCGCCGCTGTGCTCCCCAGCCTTCTTGTACAGAAACACCACCGCGCCCACCCCCACGTCCGAGCTCTCGCTGAGCCCTGAACCCGAGAGTTCGGCGACGATGCGGCGTTCAGCGACCAATTCATCGACGGATCGGCGAAGATCCGAGGCGCTGACCGCGTCCATCTCGCCATGGATGCGAAGGGCAGCCGCGCTATGCGCTCTGGTCGATGACAAGTTCATTTGTGTTTCTCTCCTTTGGCTTCCAATTCTGAGACCCTATCGGCTTCCCGGAATGTCGGGGGAGCTTGGGTCGGCTGGAAAGCAATGAACGTGCCGACTGCAAAGCTGCCGATGTCGGGCGGCGCCTTGCTCACGCAGAGTCGCAGACAGCGTCACGGTGTCCCCATTAGGTGCCGTTCTGCAGACGAGGCATTACCATTCGGCAACGGGAGGGCCCCAAGCCGCGGATCGTTACATCGTCCACTGTGATGGCACGGGTTTTGTATGGTCTAGCCGGGGATTGGGGGAGGCGGCACGAGGTGCGGGGGGGGCCTGCGGGCGAAGAATGTGGGGAGCGGGCAGGCCAAGGCTACCGGTGAGCAGTTTGGTGGGTAGTGGGCAAAGTGCCGTGGGGAGTGGGGCCTCAGCATCGTGGCGGAGGAACTTCCTGAAGTGTATTAGGGACCTTCCTGTTCGAGTGTCACAGGAATTACTCCGCCACTATGCGAGGCCGTCGGGGCTTCGTCTTCGCGCAAGTGCCCGAGGTTGTTCCCCTCATCGTGGGTCGCCCGCCGCGCTCGACGCGACCGAGAGACCGCCAAGTCCCACCATCGTCTCCGCCCGGTAATGGCAAAGGTACTTCGCTGATGCGTTAGCACACGATTCGCGCGAACTATTTGTGCGCACGATTTGTGCGCACGATTCGTACTCTCCAGGCGTCCTGCCATCCCCGCCGCCATGTTTCACGCCACGCCATCTGCGCAAAGGGCGTTCCGCGGCCATCGGATTCTGGACAGACCCTACCTCTTGCGCGGCCGCGAGATCCCGTACTGGTTCAGCCGCGCAACAAAGGCCGTGCGGCCCATGCCCAGCAGCTTGGCAGCCGCGGTTTGGTTCCCGGCGGTCTGCTCCAGCACGTCGAGGATCCGTTGCTTCTCCGCGGGTTCCAGCGCCGACCCCGGCTCCGTGGACGACAAGTCAGAGAGCGGGGTCTGGCCGTGGGGCACGGTGCGGGTCGGCTGCGGGGCCGAAAAGGTGGCTTCCATCAACTCCCGTGGAAGGTGGTCAGGCGTGATGACCAGTCCCGATCGGCACAGAAGCACCGCTCGGTGAATGACATTGCGCAACTCGCGGATGTTACCGGGCCAGGCGTAGCTGCGTAGCAGTGTGAGGGCGTCCGCTGAGATCTCGGGAGTCGAACGCCCCAACTCGCAGGCTATCTCGCTGGCAAAGCGACGCCCAAACGGCTCGATCTCCACGGGGCGATCCCGCAGCGGGGGAATCGCCAGTGTGATGCCGTTGAGCCGGAAGTACAAATCGCTGCGAAACCCGCCGCTGTCGATGGCCTGTGCAAGGTTGCGGTTGGTTGCCGAGACGAACCTGACGTCCACTGTCCGCTTGGTCACGCCGCCAACCCGAATCAGCGTACGGGTTTCGATCACGCGAAGGAGTTTGGCCTGCAGGGGCAGAGATAGCTCGCCAATCTCGTCCAGAAACACGGTGCCGGCCGGTGCGGTCTCCAGCAGGCCCGGCTTGGCCTGCGTGGCCCCGGTGAAGGCGCCCTNNGCGCCCTTCTCGTAGCCGAACAACTCCGCCTCGACCAGGTTTTCCGACAAGGCGGCGCAGTTGAGCGACAGGAAGTTGCCCTGGGCGCGCGGCGAGGCGCGATGGACGACCTCGGCCAGAATCTCCTTGCCTGTGCCGGTCTCCCCCACGATGAGCACGTTGATGTTGCTCTTGGCGACGTCCCTAGCCAGGCCATGCAGTTCCTGCATCGCCGAGTCCACCAGAATGATGTCCGAGGCGGGCCCGGGTTGAATGGTCCCTGGGCGCACTGCTTGGCACGCCCGCTCGAGCAGTTCCGCAGCACTACGACCATCAATCGGGTGATGGGCCGTGCCGGTGCGAAATACAATTCCGGCCTGCTGCAAGCTGGTGCCCAATTCGGCAACCAGCGTCTTGGCAGCCTCCGGCGTGGTTCGCGGCAAGAGCAGTTCGTACTGCTGCGGTCCGTAAGCGCCGATGATGTCCGATGGCTGCAGGCATAGCGGGAGAAGGCCGGCGCACCGACTGGTTGACACTTCGCCCTCTACATCTAGCCGGACCAGGGCGAACGGCGAGCGTCCGCGAACCGAACTGGCGCATTCCTCGTCAAGGCGAGCCAGGAAGTAGCCATGGGGCAGGACGCGAACCGGTTGTGGCAAGCGATCCCCCGAGCGCAGCACGAGAACGGTCGCCCCGACACTCACCGCATCTCCCAGGGCAAGCTCCACCCGAACTCGCGCTGGCAGGGCATGATTGCGCAACAAGGTGCCNNAATCCTTCGGGACCGACGACCATCAGAAAAAGCCCGTCCTGGCCGCTTTCCGCTGCGGGGAAACGGACGGTGGTCAGAATCCCGCCGGGACTGGCAGCACTATCCTTGTCGTAGCTTCTCGTCATGGGCGTCTACTCGGGCGTCCGAATGGCCAGAATGCCGTTCGGCTTGCGCCAGCCACTGTACCCACGCTTCGGCCCGGGCATCAACTGCGTTTCCGCTCCATGCCGCCCCTTGTCCTTCGCTCACGCTGGGCTCTGCGCAGGCGAACCGGTCAGATTCACTGCGACGGGCTATTAGTATAGACTGAGGGTCTTTTCAGCCCAGCCGAATGGCAAAGATGGAGATACCGAGCAGCGACGAGTTTGCAGGAACCGATCGCTTCCAGTTGCTTCGCTGCATTGGCGAAGGCGGGATGGGCGTGGTCTACGAGGCGCTCGACCGCGAGACGAAGTCGCACGTCGCCCTCAAGACGATGCGCCAACTCAACGGCACCGCGCTCTTGCACTTCAAGAACGAATTTCGCGCCCTGCAGGACATCGATCACCCGAACCTGGTGAGCCTTGGCGAGCTTGTGCAGGCCGGGGGGCGCTGGTTCTTCACGATGGAGCTGGTCGAGGGAGACGACTTCATCCGGTACGTCCGGACCGACGGCGGCCGGACCAAGCTCCTGGATACGCAGGCCGGCCGCTCCACGCAGGTGGAGCTGCGCCGCGCCGCGCCCATTCTCCAGCTGCCCGAGACGCTTCATGAGATCGACCGTTCGACCGCGGAGACGACGCCCGGCTTCAACGAGGGACGGCTGCGCTCGGCGCTCGGCCAGCTCGCCCGGGGCATCGTCGCGCTTCACGAGGCGGGCAAGATCCACCGCGACATCAAGCCGTCGAACGTCCTCGTCAGCTCCACTGGCCGTGTGGTCCTCCTCGACTTCGGGCTGGTGACCGGCATCGCTGCGGTCGACCAGTCGCAGTCTGTCCATATAGTTGGCACCGTCCCCTACATGGCGCCCGAGCGGGCCGCCTCCCGGCCCGTCGGTCCCGAAGCCGACTGGTACGGCGTCGGGGTCATGCTCTACGAGGCACTCACCGGCCGGCTCCCGTTCTCGGGCAATGCGTTTGAGATGATGATGCAGAAGCAGCGGTCGGATCCGCCGCCGCCGCGATCCCTCTTTCCGCAGGTGCCGGCGGACCTCGACGCCCTGTGCTGCGAGTTGCTGCGCTTCGATCCCGCGGCGCGGGCCACCGGAAGCGACGTGCTCTCGCGACTTGGCGCAGAGCCCTTGGCGCGGACCACCGAGCCCTCGCGATCGCGCTCCTCGGGCCAACGCCTTTTCGTGGGGCGCGAGAGCGAGCTGCAGATCCTCGACGAGGCCTACCAGGTGAGCCGCCGGGGGGCTGCGGTGACGGTGGTGGTGCGGGGCGAGTCGGGGATGGGCAAGACCGCGCTGGTACGCCAGTTCCTCGACCGCCTGCTGGTCGATGAGAGCGGCCCGGTGATCCTTTCCGGGCGCTGCTTCGAGCGCGAGTCGGTGCCCTTCAAGGCCATCGACGGCGTGATCGATGCCCTCTGCCGCCAGATCTTGCTGATGCCCGAAGCGGAGGCGGGAGCGCTCCTGCCACGAGCCGCGGCGCTGCTCGGCGACGCGTTCCCGGTGCTTCGCCGCGTGAGGGCTGTGGCCCAGGCGCCGCGGCTCCAGTCGGAGTCGCGCCTCGACCCGCTCGAACTGCGCACACGCCTGTTCGCCGCCACCCGGGAGCTGGTGACCCGGCTCGCCGACCGCCGGCCGCTGGTCATCTTCATCGACGATTTGCAGTGGGCCGACTCCGACAGCCTCGCGCTGATCGGCGAGGTGATGCGACCGCCCGACGCACCGGCGCTTCTGGTGGTGGCGACCTTGCGGGATGGCGGAACGGACGCAGTCGCCGACGGGCAGCCGGCCGGCGGAGAGCCGGTGGCAGCCAGACTCAGCCGGTTCCTCGTCGGAGACGTGCGGCGCATCCAGGTCGGCCCACTCCCGCCTGGCGAGGCGAGCGAGCTGGCGGCGCTGTTGCTGCAACGGGAGTCGGCAGCCATCAACGACAGCGCCGAGAGCATCGCCGCCGAGGCGAGGGGCCATCCCTTGTTCATCCAGGAGCTGGTGCGGCACGCCCAGCAGCACGGCGACCGCCAGGCCGTCCCACTATTGCTCGACGACGTGCTGTGGGCGCGGGTTCTCGAGCTGCCTCCCGCTGCCCGGTCGGTGCTCGAGCTGGCGGCGGTGGCGGGGACCCCAATCGCGCACGAGGTGATGGCCCGCGCCGTGGGGACCAGCCTCTCGACCCTCCACCGCAACCTGGCGATTCTGCGGGTCGGCAACCTGGTGCAGACAACCGGGCCGCGGGGCAGCGACACCATCCACGTCTACCACGACCGGGTGCGCGAGGCGCTGGTTGCCCACCTCGATGGCAGCGCTGCCGCCGACGCCCATCGAGAACTGGCGCTGGCGCTCGAGGCGGAAGGCCGCGGCGATCCCCGACAGCTCGCGGTCTACTGGCGCGGGGCAGGCGATCGCGAGCGCGCCGCGGGCTACACGCTGCGCGCCGCCGCCGACGCCGAGGCGGGCTTCGCCTTCGACCACGCAGCACGCCTGTACCGTACCGCGCTCGAGCTGCACCCTCCCGACCACCCTTCGGTGTACGATCTGCATCTAAAGTTGGCCGAGGCCCTGGCCAACGCCGGTCGCGGCGCCGAGTCGGCGCTCTCCTACTTTGCCACCGCCCGCGGCGCCTCCAAGGTTGAGGCGGTCGAGTACACGCGGCTGGCCGCCGACCAGCTCCTGCGCAGCGGCCACATCGACGAGGGACTCGACGCTATCCGGCAGGTGCTCCAGACGATGCGGCTCGGCTTCCCGAGCACCCCGCGGCGCGCACTCGCCTCGATCGTGCTGCGGCGGCTACAGTTGCGTCTGCGCGGGCTGCGCTTCCGCGAGCGTGACGCCACACAGGTCCCGCCCGAGACTCTGCGACGCATCGAACTCTGCCTCTCGATCGGCACCTGCCTGGGAATCGTCGATTTCATCCGCGGCGCCAATTTCAGCTCCCGCGCGCTCCTGCTGGCACTGCGGGCCGGGGAGCCGAAGCTCCTGCTGCGCGCCCTCGCGCTCGAGACGGTGTTCGTCTCGACGGGTGGCGTCCGCGCCGGGCACCGCGCCGATGGGCTGCTCGCCCGGACCGGCGACCTGGCAGCCCTGCTCGGCACTGCCGAGGCGCGCTTCTTCGACGAGACCTGCCGCGGTTTCTCCTTCCACCTGCGCGGCCGGTTTCGCGCCGCGGTCGATCACTTCGAGCGCGCCGAGGCAGCCGCCAACGAGTGCCGCGGGAGGGCCCTCGAGCTGAACGCGGCCCGGTTGACCATGGTCTTCGCGCTGCACTACCTCGGCCGGATGGCCGACCTGTCGCGCCGGGTGCCGCGCCAGGTGGCCGAGTCGACGGATCGTGGCGACCTGTACGGGGCGACCAATTTCGAGCTGGGGCTGCCGGGCCTGGCCTGGCTGGCGACCGACGACTTTGAGGAATCGCGCCGGCGCGCCCGCGACGCCTCGGGGAGGTGGTCGCAGCGCGGTTTTCAGATGCAGCACTGGTACGCCCTGCAGACCGCCGGACACCTCGGCCTCTACGGCGGAGATGCGCGTACGGCGTATACCGGGCTAATGGAGAAATGGCCTGCGCTGACCGGCTCGCTGCTCCTCCGGGTGCAGCTCATCCATTGCGAGATCCGCAGCCTCCGCGCCCGCCTGGCGCTCGCAGCGGCCGGGGAGATCGGGGGCGAGCAGGGGCGACGGCTGCTGCTTGAGGCGGAGCGGGACGCGCGTCGCCTCCGCCGGCTCGGGGCACCCTGGATCGAGTCGCAGGCGCAGCTAATTCTGGCGGGAGTGGCCGCCACGCGCGGCGATGACGAACAGGCGGTGCGATTGCTGCGGGAGGCGGCGGCCGGCTTCGACGCCGCCGACATGGCCCTTTACGCCGCGGCGGCGCGGCGCCGGTTGGGCGCTCTGCTTGGCGGCGACGCGGGACTCGCTCTCCGCGAGGCGGCCGATAGCTGGATGGCGAGCGAGAAGATCCGCGCCCCGGCCCGCTTCACCGCAATCTTCGCCCCCGGTTTCCGCGATTGACGTGTCCTTTGCGGCCATTGTCCTTCGCCAACCTGTGATCCGACGATGGCCTTTGGGGCCGAAAACAGCCGCTCGACAGAATCGAAGCGCGCTTCAGTGGCGATGCCCGTGATGCGTGTCGGGCCCGTGCGGATGAGCGTGGATGAGGGCGTCGTGCTTGTGAGGGTGGGAATGGGGTTCTTTGGGCATCACCTCGTGGTAATGATCATGATGGCCATCATCGTGCGAATGCGCGTGATCGTGGCTCAGCTCTTCGTGGGAATGCTTGTGACGGTGCCTCTCGGTCAGATGTAGCGCCACTCCAGCGACGAACAGCAGCGCAGCAGCCAACGTTGCGATGCCCAAGTTCCTGTCTCCGAGCAGGATCGCGACCAGTGCCCCCACGAAGGGAGCGACCGCAAACACGGATCCGGTACGGCCCGCGCCAATTCGCCGCTGCGCGAGCAGATAGAGGCGGAGGCTGACGCCGTAGCCGGTCACTCCGCAGGTCAACAAGCCGGCAACCGGCACCCAACTTGGACGAGGCTCGCCGAACAGGACCGCGAGCAGCCCGGTCAACCCGACACCGCAGAGCGCCTTCACGCGAACCACGGCCGCAGGATCGAGATCGGCAAATGGGCGTGTCAGTACGTTGTCGACAGCCCAGCAGAACACCGCGACGACGATGGCGACGGCGCCCAGCAGACTGACCGAGCCAGTTGCCGACGCGCTGGCGACGGTCGTGGTGCCGCCTGCGAAGATCAGCAATGCCGCCAAGCTTACGCGCCTTCCAATGTGCTCGCGATGAATGAGGGCGGCAAGACCAATGGTGAAGAAAGCCTCGCCGTTCAGCAGCAGCGAGCCGTAGGTCGCCGGGACACGTTGCAGTCCCCAAACGAACAGCGTGGGCGCCAGCGCCGCGCCAAAGATGGAGATGGCGGCAAGACGCGGGAGATGCCCAAGGCGAACCCTCGCCTCCTTCTGCTCCTTTCGACGTCCCGGCCACGAGACCCCGCCGATGGCCGCGCCGAGGTACAGCAGGGCTGCCGTGGTGAAGGGACCGACGCCGGCCCCGAGCCGCTGGAGGAAGGGCGTCGTGATGCCGAACGCGAGCGCGGCCAGGGCCGCGAATGTCGTGCCGACGACGATGGGGTTCTTCGCCATCCTCGGCTTACCTCGGCCGTTCAAATACCGCAAACCACATCACGCGACGATCAGGCCCACGATGTTTCCGGTCAAACCAGCTGCCGCGCGACGAGTTCGTCCTTCAGGTAGGCGTAGTAGATGGGCGCGGCCACGATGCCGGGCAAACCGAAGGCAGATTCCATGATGAGCATGGCGATGAGCAGCTCCCACGCGCGGGCGCGGATCTGACTGCCCACGATACGTGCATTGAGGAAGTATTCGAGTTTGTGGATGACGATGAGAAACCCCAGGCATGCCAGGGCGGCCCCGAGCGAGTGATTGAGCCCGACGATCACGATGATGGTGTTCGAGATCAGATTACCCACCACCGGCAGCAGGCCGACCAAGAATGTGATGGCGATCAGGGTTTTGACCAGCGGCAGGTGCACGCCGAAGAGGCGCAGTCCGACCAGCAGGAACAGCGCGGTCAGCGTGGTGTTCACCGCCGAGATGCGGACTTGCGCGAACACAATGCGACGGAAGGCATTGGCCAGGCGGGCAATTCGTTCAGCCAAGGCGCGGGCCAGCGGGCGGTTGAAGTTGTGCGGGCGCACGTCGGTGAGGGAAACGATCCCGCCCACCACCAAACCGATGAGAATGTGCGCGACCGCTCGGCCGAGGTCTTCACCCGCGGTCTGCAGGCCGCGAGCGTGCGATTCCAGCCAGCGTACCGCGGCTTCCCGCAATTCGTCCGCGTTATCGGGCAGGTTCTCCGTCACCGACGCGGGCAGAGTGGCGCGGGCCTGGTTGATGATCTGCGCCATCTTCTGCAACAGCCGGGTCAGTTGTCCCTCGCCCCGCAGATACACCACCAGCCAAGTCACCAGGGCCGTCACCAGCCCGACCACCAGCACGGCCAGGGCGGAGACCGCCACCATCCGTGCCCGTTCGTTGGAAAGATGNNAGCGCAGGCAGAAGGTGCAACCACAGCACGGCCAGCAGGGCGAGCCCCACGAGCATCCAGGCCGCCACCTCGGACCGCGTCGGCGCCGGCAATTTCGGACTTGGTGTGGGTTCTGCTTCGGGCATGAATAGGCTCGTTCGCGCTCAGCGTCTCGTCGGCGAGGCCCGTGTGACAACCACCTCGTAGACTTTCGAGGGTGTGGGGGACTTGGGGTTGCTCCAGAAGCCGCACTGAGTCTGGCCCTGCGCCAGTCCCACCAAGCGCAGGTGATCGCCGCCGTCCTCGACGCGCACCACCGAGGTGTCGTCACACACCAGTCCCACGATGATGAAGCCGAGATGGAGCTGGTAGGCTTCGCCGACCTTGATGCGGATCTGCGGCAGCGCCTCGCCCTCCGCCCGCGCCGGCAAGCAGGCAGCCATGAAGCCCGCCAGCAAGACTATGGACAGCCACAAGCGCATGGGCTCCATGATAGCAGCAACACGAGGCGACCGATCACAAGACCTCGCCAAACCGCTTCGGGCGTGGGCCATCAGTATTCCTTCTCTATTCGTCTTCTGTACTTGCGCGCATCTTTGATGATGACCGGCCTGAAATCGTAGGGATCGTTGCATGCAGCTTGGCTCATGTCCTTCCCATCTTCGTCCGTGATGGTCTCCTTCACCAGCTTTAGCCTGCCGCCGCGCTTGATAAACGTTTTGGTTCGGTGCAGGGACCCCTCCAGGCATTTGGAATTGAAGTGGTTCTTGATCTCGACGTATCCGATGAAGCTACCTCTCTTGTCGTAGTAGTTCTCGGTGCCATAGGACCATTCTCCACTCGTGCAAACTGGAGAGACGGATATCGAGCGAATTGTCCCATCTACTTCGAATATGCCAACGCTTTCAATGCTTCCGTCGGGCCACTCATCATTGAAGATTCTGACGTACTTGCCGGTTTCAAGCTTGGCGTACATGGTCTGATTGCCATCGCTCTTGATGCGTGCCGTGTTCTCTATCGCATCAATCAAGTCTTGCGAGTCGGCGGAAACCGTCAGTATGAGCAAAAGGGGCCAGCTCAGGATAGTAGCCATAGTGGGAAGATTCCGCCTTTTGGTTCGGGGTGAAAGGAGTGCGCGCGCAGCCCGTGCCGCTTGGGTTCACACGCATTCTGCCGATTCGCAGCGTCTGAGGCAAGCCGCTCCTCGAACACCCTCACTGGACCAGCTCATAGGCGCCGATGTCGAATGCCCTGCCTTGCGGACGGGGGTTGCCATCGATATCGGTTGTGGCGCTGGTCGTCCTGCCCTGATCGACGGCCGGACTGCTCGCTGTGAGGTGAAAGTCATGGGACGTCGCCGCAACCAGCATGGGATCACCTGAAATGCCAGCGGCAAGAAAGAATGGCGGCGTGCCAGCGCCGTACAACAGGTTGTTCGAACCCGCTATCTTGGGCGAGGTCCCTGTGTCAGACGAGAAGTAACCCTGGTTGCTGAGTGCAACGATCAGGTTGTCATCCATTTGAATGCCCACCGGACCTGAGGCGAGAGCTATCGCGCCGGACGAACCTGTTCCGCGCGAGCCGCAATTATACAGCGTGTTGTTGTAGAGCTGCACATTGCCGCTGCCGGGCGAGCCCTGGTTGGTGATGTTGGCCACATAAATGCATGCGTAGTCAGACGAGCCATCGACAGGGTCAGGGCCCTGGCCGACATCGTAGATGAGGTTGTTGTAGGCGACAACCGCTCCCTGTGACGGGTCGACGCTGGCGAAATTGAGACCGTCGCACACGGTGCCGTGGATCACGTTGTCGTGAACCAGCAGATCGAATTCGTTGGGGCCGCCCGAGTCGTGAAACTGGATTGCACGACAGGTCTTGCCATCGCGCACGGTATTCCAGCCCAGTTCGATGTGGTCCGATCCAAAGTAGATGCCGTGATAGTACTTGGTGATTGTGGCAACATTGGCCGCCGCATCGTGCACGACGTTTCCAAACAACTTGAGCCCAGCTGTGTTGTCGCCTTGACCGCCTGTCACACAACCGCTCTGGCCAGAGCCGTTTGGGCAGGAGATGTCGTTGCCCACGATACGCCAACCCACCGCACCCCCTTCCAAGTCGATGGCCTCGGTTTCGCCGCGTATCGAGAGTTGTGAAATGACCCAATAGTCAAACGTCCCAGTGATCGCGGGCGTCAGAATGCCGCGTTCAACACCGGAAACCACGCCGATGGTGACGCTGGCCCCTGGATAGGCCACTAAAGCCTTCGGCGCATCGGCGGTTCCCGAATTGGCGCCGTCGTTGGTACTCATGCCGAGCGCGCAGCGATAAGGGGATGAAGAATCCTCCGCGGTTTGCGCGAGCGTGTCGCCGGCGCTCTTGCCCAGGTAGGCGATGTCCCCGGCCAAGATGGTGTTCTTCGCCTTGGGAATCGTCTTCCAGGGATTGGCGAAGCTGCCGTCGTTCGAGTCGTTGCCGCTTGCAGTGACGAAATAGATCGCGCCCGCGCGCACGGTAAAGGGCAAGGCATTGCTGTCACCTTTGCCGGGGACGTGCACCACGATAGCGCCAGTCTTTGCGCCCCCTCCCAGCTGGAACGTGATTTTGCTATTCGTCCAAATCGGGTAGTTGTCCGCTGCGCCGCCGCCGATCGTCACCGTGGACGTGCCTTGTGTGTCCCCGAATCCGTTGCCGAAGACTGTAACGTGGGCACCCTTGTCGGACTGACCGCCGCTATTCGAACCGCTGGTCAAATCAGAGAAGAACAACGAGAGGCCAGTGATCGGCGCGAAACCTGTCGNNACCCGAGGTGCCCCCGGTGTTGCCGGAACCACCCGCGACACTCGCGACTCCGCCGCCATTTCCGCCTGATCCGGCAAGAGAACTCTGACCACCTCCACCACCACTGGAAGTTTGTGCGCCCCCAATCCCGCCGGTGTCTGCACTGCCAGGTGTGGTACCGCCACAAGCCGGCGGCACCAAAGACCCGACCACAGACAGGGCCATCAAATGCATGGAGCGCATAGGCTCTACCTTACACTACAGCGATCGGATCTCAGCCCGATTGCCAGGTCCTGCTGGCCATCCATCACANNCTGCCGTCGCCGCAGAAGTGAGGTGTCATGCATCCGAACGTGCATCCGCCCACAGTGTGACCATTGGCCTTGCCGTCGTCGCATTGCTCTTGCGGGCTTTGTACTGTGTTGTCCCCGCAGAAGGCCCCCCATTTGCACTGGGTCGTGCACCCGCCGTAGGTGTCGTCGTTGTTCGGTCCCGAGCAGCCCGCCGGAACCGGCACCGTTCCATCCCCACAGTCGCATTCCTCGTCAGCCACGGTCACGCCATCGCC
>PMJE01000163.1 GCA_003157315.1 Myxococcales bacterium
ATGAAGCAACTCGAAGAGCCGGGCGTGGCCTTCGTCTTCGACGCCCCATTCGACGTGATTCTCAGCGAGACCTCGGTGGTCGAGCCTGACTTGGTCATCATCCGCCAGGGTCGCCGCGGCAGTTTCTCCAAGCGGGGGTTCGAGGGCGCGCCCGACGTGGTGGTCGAGATCCTTTCCCCCACCACGCGGGGCAACGACGTGTTCCTGAAAAAGGCTGCCTACGCCCGCCTCGGCGTTGCCGAGTACTGGATAGTGGATCCCGAGCTGGGCCGCATTGAGGTCTTCCGCCTGAAAGAAGGCGGGTACGATCAGGGCTTGCTGTTCGATCGCTCCGCCACGCTCAGTTCGCCCTCGTTCCCCGAAATCGCCGTCCCGCTTGCGCCGCTCTTCGCACCTTTGTAGCGGTTCGAACCCAATTCACCGCGGCCGCAGCCGTTGTCCAATCGGGGCCAGCCGGCGGCAGAGGTCTGAGAGGGACGCCATGCTGTGCAGGCGCGCGCTCACCGCGGCGCTCGACATGTCCACCCCCTTGCTGACAAAGCCACGCTGCAGTGCCTAGCAGGGTGCGGTCACCCGCAACGTCTCCGAGCCTGCGCGTGTGCCCAGGATTACGGTCGAGGACGGGGTAATGCTACAATATGCCCTGTCCGGCTTGGCCGGTCACACAGATGGTGTAGAAGGAACGAACATTGCCTGCCACGGATGACGACAAACGGGTTAGCCCGCGCTACCAAGTGAAGGTCGAGGTCGGCCTGCAGACCGAGAACAACTTCTACACCGGGCTCACCCAGGACCTGAGCGGGGGCGGAGTCTTCGTGGCCACCAACCAGATTCGGGAGGTCGGCGAGCGCATCAAGGTGTTGCTCACCCTGCCCGGGCAGAGGGAGACTTTTGAGATTCTCACCGAGGTGCGCTGGGTGCGTAGCACCACTTTCAGCCGCAACGTTGAGGATCCGGGCATGGGCTTGCGCTTCTTGCAGATGTCGCCCGGCGCGAAGGAGGCGGTGACGGATTTCCTCTCCCAACGCGAGTCTCTGTTTTTCGACGAGGATTGAGCCACCGGGGCGAGCGCAGCTCGCCCCTACATGAGGGCGATACGCGGGCGGTAGGGGCGACCTGCGGTCGCCCACACATGAAGGCGATACGCGGGCGGTAGGGGGCGACCTGCGGTCGCCCAAACGGGCGACTACCGCCCCACGCGCAGCAGCTCGATGAGTGGCGCGCTTTCCTGGCCGGGCGCAAGCGGCTGGGAAAGGTCGATGCGCACGAAAATGGCGAAGTCTTCGTCGCCCTCGGGATCGATCAGGCGCTGCTGGGCTTCCCACAGGCGCGGTCCGGTGGGCGTCAGCAGCGTGTTGTGGGGATTGCGTGCCGCAGGCGTGACCATGATTTGACCGTGTTCTTGGAAGTACGCTTCCAGCTCCACGGCCAGGCGCTCGGCGGTCCATTCCGGCGCGTCGCTGGATGGGTTGTCGCGCAGAGCAGCCATGGCCTCCTCCCAGTCGCGGCGGGCCAGGGCGCCCAGCAAACGGTGCAGCTCGGCGCGAATCCGGGCGGCAAAGGTGCGCGGGTCGGCGGCGGGATCGCGCGGACGTGTGGCGCGGGCGGCCTGGCTTGGCGCTGGCGGACCATCCGGTGAGCGCAGTTCCTCCCACTCTTCCAGCAGGCTGGAGTCTACCGTGCGCACCAGGGCGCCCAGGCTGGCCAGGAGATCCTCCACTTCTGGCGTGCGAAAAGCGGCTGGCACCGACTGGTTGAAGGTCCGGTAGGCGTCCGACAGGTAGCGCAGCAGAACTCCCTCGGTGCGTTGTAGACCGTAGTCGCGCACATAGTCGTGGAAGCTGCAGAAGCGCTCCAGGATCTCGCGCGCCACGGATTTCGGGGCGATGTTTTCCTCGCCCACCCAGGGATGCTTGTCAGCAAAGGCGTTGAAGGTGTCGTAGATGAAGTCGCGGTTGGGCTTGGGCCATTCCAACTTCTCCAGCTCCTCCATGCGCTGTTCGTACTCGACGCCCTGGGCTTTCAGCGCTGCCACGGTTTCACCCTTGACTCGATCAAGCTGCGCGAAGAGCACCGGCCGCGGGTTCTCCAGAATGGCTTCGACCAGCGAGAGCACGTCAAAGGCGTGGGTTTCCACGGTCGTATCGAGCAGCGGCAAGGTATCGACCAGGTACAGCGACAGGGTGTGGTGCATCGAGAAGTCGTGCTGCAACTCGGGACTGGCCACGGCTTGCGGGCAACGTGCCTTTTCGTCGATGACCAGGCTGACCAGCCCGGCCTTGCGCAGGGTGCGGAAGCAGGCCGCGGCGGTTCGCCGGTGGCGGCGCTTCAGCACATCGCTGTCGTGGCACGCGCCAATGACTTCGAGCAACTTGCGATAGCCGCCTCCGCGCCGCGGGTCGCCCTTCTCGCCCTGCAGAAGCGTGAGCAGCAGTCCGTGGCTCACGGCGAAACGCGATTCCAGTGGTTCAGGCGTGCCTGCGGCCAGGCGGTCGAAGGTGCCCTTGTCGAAGTGCACATAGCCCTTCTGCGGCGGCTTCTGCATGTGCACCTTCTTTCCGCCCGCGGCCTTGGCTTTCAGGCGCAGGTTCTCCACGATGTGCGCCGGCGCCTGCGCCACCACCCAGCCGCGCTCGTCGAAACCCTTGCGGCCAGCCCGACCCGCGATCTGCTTGAATTCGCGCACGCTGAGCACGCCGTCCTTCTGTCCGTCGTACTTGCACAGTTGGGTGAACAGCACGGTACGAATGGGGATGTTGACCCCAACGCCGAGCGTGTCGGTGCCACTGACCACCTTGAGCAGGCCGCGCTGGCTCAGGCGCTCGACAATGCGGCGGTAGCGCGGCAGCAGGCCGGCGTGGTGCAGACCGATGCCGTGGCGGAGAAAGCGCAGCAGCTCCTTGCCATAGGGGCTGTCCAGGCGCTCGTCGCGCAGGGCAGTCTTGATGGCCTCTTTTTCTTCCTTGCTACACACATCCACGCTCATCAAGTTCNNGGTGAAGTTCACCAGGTAGATGGGCGCGCGGTTGTGCTTGATGAGGTCGGCGATGGTTTCGTGTAGCGGCGTGTCCCGGTATTCGAAATCGAGCGGCACGGGTCGGATGGCGCCGCGCACGCTCGACACTTCACGGCCGGTAAAGGCCGCCACCTGGCGTTCGATGGCTGTGGTGTCGCCCAGGGTGGCTGACATGAGCAGGAAGACGGTTTCGCGCAGGGTGACCAGGGGAACTTGCCAGGCGATGCCGCGCTCGCGATCGCCGTAGTA
>PMJE01000002.1:0-4580 GCA_003157315.1 Myxococcales bacterium
CCCATCGCTCACCGCCACCAGGAAGGTACAGGAGGTGGTTCCCGCTGCTGTGCCGCTGACTGTGAATAGGGTCGAAGGCTCGGTCGGGGTTGCGAATTGAACTGTGCAGGGAGAAGCGGACGGTACGGTCCAAGAGTAGCTCAGAGTGTCGTTCTCCGGATCCGTGGCCTGAACTGCCATTACGCCGCTGGTCGGGCCGTCAATGGATATCTGGGCGGGGTCAGCAGTGAGGAAAGTGATGACGGGGGCGCCATTGAAAACCGCCGAGACCCTGGCGCCCCCGACTCCATCCGCGGTCGTCACGCTGACCACGAANNGTCCAGGTCGCCTGGGATTCGGAAGGATGGGCAAAATCCGTCCCTGGGACTGTGTGGACATCGGATATCGCGCCACATGCGGTCGCGGGAACCCAACTGAAAGCCAGCGTGGCAGTTTGTCCCGGATCCGGATCGTGCGCCGTGGCCCCGACCGTGATGTGGCCGCCCGGCTTGACTGAACTGGCAGACAGCGTGATCGCATCAATAAGGGGGCTGGAATTGTGGAGAGGCGACGGCTGCTCGATCTCGTTGAGGTAGATGATAACCGTGGTCGTGTGGCCCTTGCTGATGACCACACCGGCCGCCACCCCGTGCGCGAGGATCTTGCCGCCGTTCCCAAACGCCTCGGCGGTAAACACGTAGTCAGCCGCCACCGCCAGATTGCTAAGCACAGCCGAGAACTGATCGCCCTTGGCCGCCAGCACCACTTTCATGGGACTTGAAAGTACACTGGGGGATTGCACCGTCAGTCTCACTTCGACCACGGGCAACGCGGTCAATGCGTGCGCCGTGACCTCGGCCCCTCCACTGGCCGAGGAGGACGACTGGCAAGCGAGGAATGGTGATGCGCCGAGCGCAATCAGTAGCGCCACCGCAGCCAGAATGCGCGATATTGATTCCGGCTGTGGCATTTCCTACTGGGCTACACGGGTGGGAATCTCGCGCAGGTCGTTTGAACCAATGCCCAACTGACCCGCCGAATTGTCGCCCCAGCACCACAGCGAGCCACCCGTGGCCAACGCGCAGGTGTGGGTGACGCCTGCGGCCACCATGGCCCAGGTCTGCCCGGATGTGACGACGGCAACAGGCGTGCTCCTCAAATTGACGGTGTTGTCCCCCAGTTGCCCCGAACTGTTGCTGCCCCAGCACCAGAGGGTACCGTCCAGCATGATGGCACACGTGTGGGACTGACCGGCCGACACGCTCTGCCAGGTGGTGCCCGCGACCTGCACCGGATCGCTGGTTTGCGAGGTGGGGAGCACAGGAATGCTGTCGTTGCCCAGTTGGCCGGAGAGGTTCCCGCCCCAACACCAAAGGGTTCCATCGGGCTTGGTCGCGCAAGAGTGGTACAGGCCCGTCGTCACCTGCGTCCAGGTTCCGCTCAGCTGAACCGGCAACCAGGGGAACTGCGACTTGGTGCCAACCTCCAGATTGGCATTGAGGCCCCAGCACCAAAGGGTTCCGGCGGTCTTGACGGCACAGGCGTGCAAATAGTTCGCACTCACCTGGCTCCAGCCTTGCCCGGTGACCTGAATGGGGACGGCACTCGAATTTGTGTCGCTGGTTCCGAGCGTGCCATTGGTATTGTCACCCCAGCACCAAAGTGTGCCATCCTGCTTTATGGCGCAGGTTTGGTACAGGCCGGTCGCCACGCTTTGCCAGGGCCCCCCCGGCACTTCCGCCTTTCCTGTCGCTGCAGGGATCGCCCCCAGTTGACCTGAGCCGTTGTTGCCCCAGCAGGACAGCGCGGCCTGATTGCTGACCGTGCAGGAATGGCTCTGTCCACAAGCCACCTGATTCCAGATGGCGCCCACCCCGACTGCCACCGGGGTCAGGCGGTTGAAGGTGCCGGGCAAGAGGAGTTGATTATTGCTGTTGCCGCCCCAGCACCAAAGACTGGAATCCGAGCGAACCGCGCAGCTGCTCTCCTTGCCCACGGCGACTTGGACGAAGGGTACGCCGCTTCCCGCTGCGCCCAGTTCCGACGTTCCGGTGGTCCCGCCATCAGCATCCCCGGACTGACCGCCATCCACAGATCCCGAGGATCCCGGCACGTTGGCAAGCGCGGCTAGTTGCACGTACAGGTCGATTCGTCCTCCCACAACGATCTGGCCGCTGACTGAGCCAGAACCCACTAGGGTGAACTTGTTGCTGAGTGCCTCGACTTGAACCTGGACGGATCCACTGTGCGAACTCGCCAAGATCAGCACGGTCGAGTTGGGAAAACCGAGTTCGTCCGAAGCGGCATCGGGAATAACTTTCTGGAACTCGGGGGTGCCTGGGTTGATCACGGTCACGCGAAGCTGGTAGATCCGGGGCACGTCGCAGTTCACGTCTGTGTGAAGCACCACATATGAGTCCTTTTCGGACTGGCACGAAAGGGTGCACAGAACGACCACTGCCGTGAACAAGATGGCCAGGCGTGAAATCATGGCGACACCCGAATCGCTCCGTAGGTGGAGGGAGGAGCCTGGTTTTCGGGACGGGTAAACCACCAGGCCGCCGCGCCGCCAGCAGCCAGCGCAACACCCACCGATGTCCAGAACCACCACCTCCGGTATACGGGGCGGGATGGCTGGACCGGCGCAGCCGGCTCGGACGAGAGTGACAGGCCAGCCGCCGGCGGGGGCGACGGGGGCCGCGGAGTCAGCACGACCGGCGGTGGCTCTGCAGCCTTTTCGGCTTGTAGAGCCTCTTGCGGGGGCGGTGCCAGATCCCGCCCGGCTGGAGCCGGCCCGGTCATCAAGCTGTCCAGTTGCTTGTCTTGTTGTTTCTCTTGGCCACCCCGATCCGCCGGTCGATTGAGCACGAACGAGGTGATGGTCTCGATCTCTGCCGCGGCTCGCTCGAGCTGCGTCCGGTATTTCGGCATCGAACCGGCGGCACGAAGGAAGGAGCTGTATGACGCCAGAGCCTTCTCGGGCTTGCCCGCCAGACGATACGCTTGCCCCAGACTATAGAGGAGCATTGGATCCTGGGTCAGCGTGTAGGCCTGCGAGAGATGCTCGATGGCTTCGTCGTACCGGCCGAGATTCAGCGCGACCATACCCTTGGCGCGCTCGGCGCCAGCGATCGAGCTTTCGCCCGATCCTTTGGCCAGTACCGACGGGCAGGGAAGCGCGAGCAGCAACGCCACCGCGAGAAGATGGAGCCGCAGCAACTTGGGACAAGGGCACATGACGGGACACCTCCACAATGCAGACGCACTATCGAATGGAGAACGCGTCGGATCAAGCGCGCATCGCGCATGTGACGGGAGTGTCACTCTATCTTTGCAAAGAGTTAACAAATCGAAGTCATCGACTGCGATGACGCCAGCAACTGAAAGCTGCGACTTCCGTCGGTGCGTTCGCTTTGGGTTAGCGGGACGGCGAGGAATATTGCAAGGGCGTCAGTTATCCGTTGCGAATGGTTGGCAAAGCCCTCACACAGATCCCCCTTGCAAGCTGCTAATAAGCGTGGCGCCGGAGTAGGGAAGCGGCCAAGGGGGTGCGCGACCAAGCCGGCGCGGAAAACGAACGATTCAAGGAGGCAGCAAAATGTCAACAGCATGGACTCGCATCGCAAGGATGCTCGGGATCGCCATCCCGACATCGATCGCCGTGATGGCGATGGGAAGCGGCGCCGCCTGGGCACAGGAAACCTGCCCTAGCACCGCACTAGACCCGAATACCCTCCCGATGGCGCCCGACCCGGGGTACATGGATCCAACCGTCGCCGCGGCCTGCAACAGCAGCTCATTCCACGGGTGCTTCCGCTTGGACGGGTCAGACACTCTGACCGATGTCGTCCATAAGCTGATCAACGCCTCGGGAGCGTGCATCAGCTATCACAACATCGGGTCGACACAGGCTGAAACCAACATGGTAGCCGCAGACGGCGGCTCAGCCGGCACCGTCAACCAGGGAATCGGCCCCATGTCGCGGAATTTCAAGGTCACCGTGGCCAACGACAATACTACCTTGGGCACCACCCTACGCACGGACTGGGTCGCGTACGACCCGAAGGTGGTCGCGCTAGATGCTGGTATCTTAAGTTTCTACAAGAGAACCGGTGGCGCTGTCAATATTGACAATGTCAAAGGCTGGCCCACCGCCTGCTCTGGCCTTTCCTCTTGTCAGTCCGCCATAACCAACCACGTCACCCCTCTGGCGGTCCTTGTTGGCGGCAATCCCGCCTCCGGGAACACGAGCAAGGCGACCACGCCCGAGTGCGCGGATCCTTGCCGGGAGTGCCTGGTTGGGTGGCTCGGCAGTGCGAGTCAAGAGGGTGTACCCATCGAACACATCCTCCGCCGCGATGACAAGTCCGGTACGCAGGACACCTTCCGCGAGTACCTCAATGTTACACCAACAAATCCAAAACTAGCCGTCGCCCTTTGGTGCAATGGCAAGTCCGAGGGCAATACCGCCCACCCCGGCCACGCGGGCGCCAGCTTGCTCAACGAGGACCTGGATCCCATCCGGAAGGACTGCATGGCCGGGCCCAACGGCCAGTATGCGGCGACCCGGTGCACCTACTACCCAACCAGCCAGAACTGTC
>PMJE01000002.1:4628-5210 GCA_003157315.1 Myxococcales bacterium
CTAGCTGGCGATCTTAGTGGGTTGCCGAGCTCGAACGGCGCCGCCGTAAACACTGCGGTCGCCATCGACGGTATCACCCCAACCACTAAAGACAACATCTACTTCGCATCCTACGCCCTCTCGAGGCGCTTGTTCCTGCAGCAGAACCCGCGCTTCACCGATGCCAAGACTTCCGCGGGCGAGCTGCCGGGCCGAACGAACGAGGAGCTCAAAGTCTACAACTGGGTACAGAATAGCGCCAACGGCTGCGCTCTGGCGACGATTGTCCAAAACGCGGGATTCCTTCAGAAAATACGTCTAGACTGCTCGAAAGACTGCACGACCGGCCCCTCCGCTGGAAGCACGATCAGCTGCTTGAAGGGTGATCCAGGNNAGCAGAACATCGGCGCGGAGACCGAAGCCTGCGACTCGAACTATCCGTGCGTCGCTGATGGGACAACGACGGGCCACGGTTGTACCACCAGCTGCGCGGCTATCCCGGTTTTGACTAGCGGCGCCCCGGGCTCCGCCTGCAACCTGAGCGACAAGTGCTCAGGCAACAATTGCGCGATCGCTGCTGGCGAGGTCGGTGGCTGCTGCGGT
>PMJE01000592.1:0-8675 GCA_003157315.1 Myxococcales bacterium
ACCCAGTGACCCACATCGCCCTGCAACCCAACCAGCACCGCGGTCGAGTTGGGACCGGCGCTGCCCGAGATCTTCTTGTTTGCAACGCCCGGGAACAGCTCGTTGGCTTGGGTGGTTGGGTAGACCTCGGGCAAGGGATCGCGATCGATGGTGTCAATGGGACCAGTAATGTATTGCGCTCCCTGGATCCTGAACAGCGCCTGCTGGCCCGAACTNNAGAAGGCGACCTCCGCGCGCAGGGTGAATGCGTTGTTCTTCAGATCGGTCGGAATTCCACTGGCGTCGCGGCCCTGCTGATCGGACACCCAGTCGTACTCAGCGACCAACCGGCCGGAAATGCCGCCTGTCTGTCCGACCAGCGCAGCCGCGGCCGACACGGTCGAGATGGCCTGACTGGAGGGAACCGTGACCCCCGCCTGGCGGTCGGTGCTGTCCAGATCGGGATTGTAGTAGTCGTAGCGCAGGCCCAGTCTGAAGTGCCGGCCCAGTTCCTGGACGGCAGCCAGGTAGTAGCCCCACTCGCGCAGATCGCGACCGAGCGGGCCATAGGGATCGGCTATCAGGAGCCATCGATCCAGGTTATTGGCGCGCGCGAATTCGGCGTAGATCGTTGTGCCGGAGTTCTTCAAATACCGCACCGAAACCAGCGCGTCCGCGCCAACTGCGTAGCGGCTGAAGTTCTGCGACGGTTGGCCTGAGGTTCCCGGAGACACAATCAACTCGCCGGCGTTGTATTGGCCGTTCTCGTTGAGATCCACCCAGGTCAAGGTCGGCTTGGTCGGGGGCGTTCCCTTGTGAAGGCCTCTGCCGGTGAGAGCCGAGAATCCAGCCTGGATCGCCACCCGTTCGGCGACCTGAGAAACAATTCCAAGTCTCCCAGTGATATCCTTGCCCTGGTTGGGATCCAGCAGAGGGAAGGTCTTCTCGCCGATCGGCTCGCCGTTCTGCACCGCCAGGGCATAGCGAACGAAGCGCCAGCCCCCTGCCAGCCTCATCCCCAGGTCGTACTCGCCCGGGAAAAGCGCCCTGATAAACGTGCTCCGCTCAGTAAAGATCCTGTCACGGTCGCGCTCTGCCACCTCCCAGCCGAACGGAATTTTGAAAAGTCCTGCGGTCAAGGCCACCAGCGGCATGGACCCGCCTGGCCATTTGACTGTCGCCTCCACATCCATCGGTCGCACCTGAGGGCCGTTCACGGTGTTAGCATCGAGCTCGACAATTCCGGCGAGATATTTCTGGCCCACCGAGGCGCCCAGTCGCGCGCGACGGATCAGAAATCGGTTGTCATTTAGCGGGGCGCCAGTGGAGGTATTGAGCTGGTCCTGCGACGTCTGATTCACGTTGAGATCGGCCTGCACGAAACCGGAGACAGTGAGCCATGAGAGTCTTGCCAGGCGAGGTTCTGTCTTCAGGGCCGCCTCGATTTCAGCTCGCGCGTTGGCCTGGGCGCGCGCCTCCGTGGCCTCGCGGGCCGCCCGCTCTTCGGCCAGCTTGGCCTCGAATTCCTCGCGCAGCTTGGCCAGCTCGGCGCGTTGCTGTGCCAACTGGGCTGAAGTTTCTTCCATTGCTTTGTGGGACTCGTCGCTGGCCACTGGAGCGTTGTCAGCCGGAACAGATTCCGGCACCGGGGCAAAAGGGAGTGTCTGCCCAAGTGCCGGTCTGGCCAACGCGAAAGGCGCACCCGCGCAAAGCAGCCCCACAACCAAGGCTTGTCTCCCAGGCCATCTGGCTCTCAGTCGCGCGCGGATGGCCTCGGCCGCTCTGCGGAACATACAGTGCACCGTTGTTTCTCTCGTGCTACTGAGCCGAGCAGGTTGGGTAGGGGACCGGCGGATTGGCGCCGGGGTCTAGCGCTTGCGACGTCGTAGCCGCGTTGATAATAACCAGGTGGCATTGTTGCGGGGTCAGGCCGGTGCAGATGTCGGTCCCAGGTCCTGTCTCTCCGGCAGCGGCGTCGGATATCACGAGTGAGGCGTCCGTGCTCGCGGTGTCCATCACAGGACTGTCCATTCCGGCGTCAAAAAGGCCGATCGGGGCGTCCGGACTTCCAGCATCGGCCACAGCGCCGCACGTGCTGACCGCTGCATCGGTGCCAATCGCGCCGCCCGCCCCACCAGTTCCAATCACGCCGCCGGTGGCGATTGCGCCGCCTGCGCCGATATTCTGAACATCGGTGTTATTGTTGCTGCTGCCGCAAGCAACCCAGCCCGTCAATGCCAATGCGAGAGCCACTGTCGAAATCTTGAAGAGATTCATTGTGCATTTCCTCCTTTAGGCTACTCGCAATAACCGGTCTGACAACGCGTGCCAGGCACCGCGGCGCAATCAGCATCGCTGGTACAATGGGTGGTGCAGGTGCCAGGCGCCGACTGCACCAACTTGGCCGCCTCAAAGGCGCAGGTGCAGGAAACCGGCGGGTGGTAGGGCGAGAAGAGGCCGCCATCCTTGTCAATCTTGACCTTCATGGCACATTGGGGAACGTCACCGCCGATAGCGACCGTATTGACGTACTTGATGTTCTGGGTGTCGGCTGGGTCGATGGGCACAGCACCGGTCAGCCAGTCGANNTGGATCATGTAGTGGCCGTCGCGCACGTTCTTCAGGTCAGTAGCAATGGCACTCGAATCAGCGTAGTAGGCCTTGGTCTGCCCGCTGCCGCGGAAGGCCACCGCGTTGAGATTTGCCCTTTGGCCCGCATAGAAATCTGCGGCCAAGAAACCGATCCCGTTTTGCTGATAGTTCGGATTCAAGAGCGATTGCACCATGGCGCTGCTTGATCCGTTTGCAGCGCCTTTGAAGGCGGTTTCCGGGACGCCGATGTTCCTGGCAACCAGGATCTGGGTGCCTGAGGTTGCGCTACGCTGTTGGATGGCGTTCTCGTTGGTGAAAGGGGGCACCCCGCTATTGGTGCCGCAGCCCCAGATGGCAGCGGCCTGTTGAGAGGAAATCGCCGTGGTGGTGTAGTTGGCCTTGGGCACGACAATAAGCATCGACTGCTCCGGACCGTCCCATTCCCCGATATTGGCGGGCCTGTCAATGTTCTGGCAGGAGGAAAAGGCGACGTCGGAAACCCCGATGGACGCCATGGTGCCGCCCGAGAGGGTGCAGGAGTTGGTTACGGTCTTGGTGCTATCCGTGGGGTCAGCAGTGTAGTAGTGGGGCGTGCCACTCAGCGGTTGCGGGGCAGGAATGTCTTGCGGGGGAGAAACTGCGGACACGCCGAGGCACGAGGAAATGGGGTTATAGATGATGGATATCCCCTGCTTCGCCGCGATCTGTACCGCAAGCTGGCTGAGAATGGGCTCGAAGGCGCTGCTGCCCGCCATGAACACGGGATTGGGCAGCACCGAGGTGTCGCTGCAAGCGACTGTTATTGTACCCTGGGCTAGGGCAATGGATGCGCCGAGGAGTACCCCCGCCGCGCCGGTCAAAGCTACGATCAATCTTCTATAGGTCATGGCAATCCTGCCTCCATTTCATGCCCAGTAAGCCTGGGTTGCGCCGGGACCATAGCGAGATACCCGGCGAGCGACTGCGACGGATTTGCTGCGGATTTGTGACATGTTTGCAACAGGTGGATAGAGACGGAGAAGGCGCCTTGCGAAGACAACCGGCCAGGCGTGTTGCCAAACGGTGGGGACTGGTTTGCGGAGACTTTGCTTGGCCGCGTTGAGACCTGTTGGCGGCCGCGGCCAGCTAAGTTGCTGCCACGACGCCACCCAACCGCAAGCAAGAGCCGAGCCCGCGACGGCCCTGCCGTGGTTGCTTCAGCGGGTCTGGTTCCCGGGCGCGGACTAAGCCACCCCTACTTGCTGGCGCCTGCCCCACAGGTCAGGAACGGCTTGACCGGGTTCTTCCCAATCGCCTGCTTGGTGCTCCCGTCGAGGATCTCGATGATCATCCTCTGCAACGCAGGAGTTGCATTATGCGAGTCCGCGACTACTTTGAGTGTCGATTTCACGTTGGCGGCGGTGTAATTTGAGGCCAGCCGCGTGCTCCAACGGAGGAGCCCTGGCGCCATGGCGTAGTACAACGCCCATCCCACTGAATCGCTCTTGGCTGTTTGGGAGAGCCTCTTGAGGTAGGCCAGGTAGGCATCGAAATCCAGACANNAGCGTCGACTTCGGGCTTGCCGCCCACTTGCGAAAGGTGGCGTCCTTGCTCCATAGCTCCCGCGGATTCTGCCCGGGTTCCTCGGATCGCGACAGGAGGTTCTTGATTCCTTCGCTGAAGGCGAGTGCCGAGGGTGAGCTGCATTCCGCGGGCAAGCCCGCTTTCGCAGGTTCGTCCGCGGAGACGGCGCAGGCGATAAGCGAGGCGATGACAAGGATTGGGAAACCGACTATGGTGCGCATGACAAGCGTGCTTTGGTTGTGGGACGGCTCGCTATTTTGCCAGATTTCGTTTCGCCCGGCAAAACACGAAGGCTCGCCTCAATCCCGCGATGGCCGCAGAAGGTCTTGGCCGGGCGCCGGCGCGGCGAAGCGGCCGGCCGGCGAACGCAATGGACCTGCTGCGGGGGAGGCTGTGACTTGCTTGTCACACAGTCGTAACCAATTCTTCTCTATTGCCATCGCCAAAGGCGCCTAAAAGAGGCTGCCGTTTCCGCTGCGTTCCCTGGCCAAGTGCAAACTCACAAAGCGATGCTTTCGCGATCTTCTCCACTTCACCACATTGTTGCAGCGGCTGGTTTGTGTCTTCTCGGCGCGGTAAGCTGCAGCAAGAGCACCAGCTCGCTGGCTGTCGATGCTGCCTGGGGGCCAGAGGCGGGTGCCGTTGACGCTCCGACCTGCCCCCCGTCCTGCGATGACAACAATCAATGCACCGTAGATAGCTGCGATCCCACCACGTACCAGTGCATTCACTCCAATGTTCCCGACGGTACGAGTTGCCAAGGCAAGCCTTGCGCGACGAACAGCATATGCCAGGGCGGGCTCTGCCTCGATGGACCGTTTAAGATATGCACGGTGGCGAGCGATCAATGCCACGTGGCCGGCCCGTGTAGCCCCGAGACTGGCGACTGTACCACCGAAAATGCGCCCGAGGGGACGACGTGCAACGATGGCAATCTGTGCACCTACGCCGACCAGTGCAAGGCCGGCGCGTGCGTCGGGACTCCGCTCGTGTGCGGCGGTTCCGTCACTTGCGACCCGGCCACGGGTTCTTGCCCAGGCGGTTTCCCCACGGCGCTCGCAGATCTGTTGATTGACAACGCATTTTGGCCGACAAACAGTAGCGCGATCATCACATCACCTGACGGACAGATTTTTGCTGCTGGGTCCTATGTTAATCAGATCGATCTTGGGTCGGGATCCATTATCCAAAGCCAAGATCCAACTTTAGGAACCGCGACCACAGACCTCTTTCTGGCTAGGTTGGATCCGTCCACGCTCAAGGCCACTTGGGCTGCGACGTTCGTCGGGCCCAGGGATCAGTTCGTGACCTCCTTCGCGGTGGATGGGGCCGGCCACATGGGCGTGATAGGTCCACTGGCGGGCTCGATCACCGTGGCCGGCAGTGAGGTGGACGCGCTGAAGACTGGGGACCAGTACATCCTGGGCGCCAGCGCCGCGGACGGCAGTGGCTTGTGGGCGCGGCGGCTGAACTTGCAGAGCGGGCGGGCAGACAGCCGAACGGTTGGCCTTCGCGCAATAGCGGGCGACCCACAAGGCAGCTCCTTCGTGGTTTGTGGGACCGTAGCGTGCGCAACCGGACCCGTGCGAGGTGATGGGGGGCCAGATCCGAATCCGGCCAAGGACCTTTCGTCCTCGCTTGTCTGTCACGGCGGTACTGATTTGGTCTTGGCGCGCATTGATAGCAGCGACGGCCAGCCCGACGCCGGCACCAACAGTAGCAACGGGACGATCGTCTGGGCGGATGAGGTGGGCGGCATCAATGACGAGTATTGTGGAACGCTGACCCTGGATGCTCAATCGAACACCTACGTCGTAGGCACCTATCGATTTGGAAGCCAAGTGGCGTTCGGAAGCACAACCCTGCCGATGGTGGACTCCGCGGGCTCGACGGCATGGATGTACCTGGCCAAGCTTGGTCCCGACAACAAGTGGATCTGGGCGAAGGGCATTGGCAAGGGCGTCCAGTCCATCACGCCTACCGCTATTCTCGCTTTTGACGTCGACGGCGCTAGCAGTGACGTCATCGTGGCGGGAACGATCAACGCAAGCTCGCTGTCGTTTTCGACGGACGGCGGCGTGGGAGTGGTGCTGGACTCGCCCAATTTCATCGCCCGGTTTGCGGGGTTGACGGGGAATCTGCTTTGGGTCAAAGGGATCGCTGCGGCCGTGAACAGCATGGTTGTGGAGGGCGGGAACATCCTGGCTACTGGCAGCTATGGCGCGGCCGGCATCCTGGGGCCGGCTTCCTTGCCTCCGCCCGACTCAACAGGTGCGTTCATCGCAGAGATTGACGGCAGCAGCGGTGCTGTTGTGGGCGCGAAGGGGTACGGCCTGTCGCAGTACCCCAACAGCGCCTCCGGCATTGTCGGGATCACCAGCGCGGCTGGGTTGGGTGCGAGCGGTAGCCTCTTGCTGCTCTCCTACACGTCGCAATTGGATCTGGGACCTCCCATCGGCGTCTTGCGAGCCACTGCGACTACAAGCTCGGCCAGTTGCCTGGCCAGGATCGCTCCATGAGCGGGACGGCCCGCGAGTTGTAACAAATCCGACACGAGAAATTCATAAATACCTCACCCGACACTGCCAGGGGCGGGGGTATCTACGCATCAGAACTATTCCCGGGCAGGGACTTGACCAACAGCGAGGAAAACATGATTCGATATATAAAAGGGATACTCACCGTTCGCGGCCGAAAAACTAGCACTCTCGTCTTGACTGGCGCGGTCGCCGCGTTCGCTTTGACGGGCTGCAGCAGCAGTGGCAATACGGAGAACCCGAAGGACGCAAGCCCGCCCAAGCAAGACACGGCGCTGCAGACCCCCCCAGATCTCGGCACGGGCGGCGGGGGCGGCATGGGCGGGGCGGGCGGTTCTGGAGGCATTGATGCGTCGCCGGACCGAGCCCCTATCGGCGGAGCCGACAGTGGTGTTGATGCGGCCCCAGCCGATCGGCTCCCTGCCAACCTGGACCTTGCTGCTGGCGAGGCTGGCCCACCGGATGGGCTCCCGCCGAACCTGGACGTTCCTGCTGGCGAGGTCGGCGCACCAGACGTGCTCCTGTCCAAGGACGGTCTGGCCAGCGATGCTGGTGTACCCGACGCGCCCTCGCCGAAGGACGGTCTCGCCCCCGATGGTGGCGGAACCCCGTCGGATGGTGGCGGCGGGGAGGCAGGCTCCGGCGCATGCCCAAGTCCTGTCCATGCCTGGGCCTATCCGGTTGGGCAGTTCAACTCAATTGCTTGGGACCGGGACGGAAGCCTGGTTACCGGAGCCACCTTTAATTTCGCCACCACTAGCTTCGCCGGCCAACCGGTCACCAACGCGGGCGGCGACGACCTGATCGTCGCCAAGCTCGATCCTGCCACCGGCAACGGAACTTGGGTATTCACCGCTGGTGATGCCAACGATCAGTTCTGCTACAAAGTGGAAGTGACCAATGGCAATTTGGTTGTGATTGGGAACTTCACCGGGACCCTGGACATCGATCCCGTGAACGGTGTGATTCCGCCGATTGTCAATCCAGCCACCACGCCAGTCGACTACATCGTGGGCCTGCATGACAGCGACGGCACAGGGGCATGGTCCAAGAAGGTCGACCTGGGTGGGGGCCAGCTTTTTGCGGTGGCAGGCAACCGGGGCAAGGACTACTTCCTGGTCTGCGGCGCAGCGAAAAAGATACCGTCCACTCTCGGGGCGTCGGGAACGCTGGGCGGTGGGCAGGACGTGATCGTGGCTGCGATCAAGGCCAGCGACGGCACCGTCGCGTGGGCCAAGCTACTCGGGGGCGCGATGGATCAAGCGTGCTAC
This sequence comes from Myxococcales bacterium, assembly GCA_003157315.1. The sequence continues at coordinate 7,943 of PMJE01000592.1, forward strand.
GCCGCAGCCCTTGATGACAGCGGAAATGCCTACTTCGCTGGCAGCTACGCCGGGACGCTCGACTTCGGGCTCGGCGCCCTCACGCCTGCCCCTACTGGTGCCAGCGATCAAATCGCCTGGGTGGCCAAGCTGAGCGGAGCGGACGGGACAGCCATCGCGACCCAGACCTTCGGCACGTCGGGCCAGGTGCAACCCGAGAGCTTGACGCTCGACCCTAGTGGTGCCTTGATTTTGACTGGCGAGATCGGCGCGGCGGCGAACTTCGGGGATCGAACCTTGACCCCTTCCGGCAAAACGGATGCGTTTGTTGCCAAGCTCAGCCCATCCACCTTGGTTCCCTTGTGGGCGCGGAGCATGGGCGGCAGCGGTACGGCCGGTGCCAGTTGCAAAGGCGCAGGGGTGGATTCGGCTGGTGACGTCACAGTGGGGGGCACCTTCAACGTTTCTCTCAAGGTGGGCCCGGGCGATGCGGCGTTGGTGCCTGCCGCCGCGCTTGTCTCCGAGACCTGGGTGGCTACGCTGGACGGCACCGACGGGCAGACCCTGTGCGCGCATGGCTACGGGGATCCTTCGTCGAGCGGCGGCGGGGCGTATGCCATCGCAATCAACCCTGGCGCTGCTGGGGCCAGCAAGGATCGCGCGGCCATTGTCGGCTTCTTCAGCAAGGTCATCGACTTCGGTGCCCCGACCACGGCGCTGAGCGCAGTGTCGCAGAACACCCCGGTCACCGCGT
>PMJE01000592.1:8684-10123 GCA_003157315.1 Myxococcales bacterium
AAGATCGATGCCGGTCAGCGCAGGTATTGCAGCGCTTCGCAGGACGGGGGATCGGACGTCCGTGTCCGCGAGGGTGGAACAACCGACTTGTCCACCGATTCGCCTGACCTGGGCTCGGGCAACGAGGTCAGCACTCTGGATTTGTCGCCCCTGGCAGTCGACGGTCGCGCAGCGGACTCGGGTGAGGTGGGCGGTGTTGACAGCAGCGGCGGCGGGATCGATTCATCGGATGCACGGAACGGGGCGAATGACGTGGGCGGCACAGGTGGCAGCGCTGGCGTGGGTGGCAGCAGTGGCAACGGTGGTAGCACTGGCAACGGTGGCAGCACTGGCAACGGGGGTGCCAGCGGCAGCGGTGGCACCGGCGATGCGCGCGGGCTCGACGCGCCCTCGATCAGCGGTGGCGATGGCGGCGGCGATGTTTCGGTTGACCGCGGTCCCCCAGACCTGGCTCGGGATGCGCCGCCGACCGATGTGGGCAGCGTCTATGACGTCTATGACGTGCACAGTGTCTACGACGCCTATCCGGATGCACCGGCAGATGCGCCGGTGGTCACTGACGCGAGCACGGTCACGGACGGGCCCACGGTTGTGGATCTCGGTCCCGACGCCGCCTCTGACGGTCCTGCCCTAACCTGCAGCACCGGCGGGGCCAGTTGGGCCAAGGCATGGGACCCCAGCACGGTAACCCTGAGTGGGTTGGCGGTTTCTCCCGCCGGGATCCCATGGGCTACCGGCTATTTTGCTGGCGCCGCGGACTTTGGTACGGGAACACCGCTACCGTTTGCCGGCGGGGGCGACTCCGGGGATGCATTCTTGGTCAAGCTGGACCCTTCGTCTGGACTTGCTACTCAGGCCTTCAGCTTCAGCGATCCCAGCGGCAGAACCCAGATGGGGATCGGAGTAGCCGTCGCCCAACCAGGAAACGTGGTGGTCACCGGCAACTACTTCGGTGCAATCGACTTCACAGCGGCTGGCAGCGATACCGGCAACAGCGGTGTTGATTATCTGGCGGACTCATCTGTCGTCCAGGGAGCCCCGATGAACTTCTACGTCGTGGTGGATGGCGGGTCGTCCGGTCAGTACGTGACGCCCCTCAAGGCGCACAACATTGACCTGGGCACGGGTGCCATCTTGGCCGTCGCATCCAACCCCAGCCAGAATAGCGTCGCCATTTGCGGCAAGACCAGCAGGCTTGTCGGCGCCTACACCACCAGCACTTCCAACACTGGATTGCTCACCGCCGGTAGCTATGGCAAGGGCGGCACCGGCCTTACCGCCGCTACCTACGGCGGGAGCATGGACCTCGTGGTAGGCGTCATCGACGCGAGCAACGACCCGAACAGCGTCGGCAAAGTCATCTGGGGCCGGCAGTTCGGTGGCGTAGGCGACCAGGCCTGTGAGTCCGTGGCCATGGACAGCGCCGGCAACGTGGCCAT
>PMJE01000592.1:10216-17945 GCA_003157315.1 Myxococcales bacterium
TCGTCATCGGGGGATCCCTCGGTGGCAGCATCACCATGGGCCCCCTGCCTCAGGTTGTCGACCGGGGCAAGACGGACGGCTTCGTGGCCAAGCTGAACTCCAGTTTGGTTCCGCAGTGGGCCATGTCGTTCGGCGACGACCTCCACGGCCAGGCGGTCAGGGCTTTGGCCCTGTCGTCGAGCGGCAACGTGTTCATAGGTGGGAATTTCGAGGGCACGCTCAACGGGCTCAACGGCCTGACTGCACCCAGCAACGCCGCCTTCCACGCCTTCGGCGCGGAGCTCTCTGGGGCTGACGGCTCCGTGGTCTGCGCGCAACCGTACGGGGATGCCGAAGGGACACAGAATGTCTTTGCGCTGACTGTGGCCAGTGCCGCGACCGGGTCCTTGGCCGACTCTGTGATGATCGGTGGCAGTTTCAGCAGCACCATCGCGCTAGGCTCCACCACCCTGTGGAGTCCAGGCAACGTCTGCAGCGTGCAAGCGGACTGCACGAGCGGCGTGAGCTGCACCGACGGGCACTGCGTAGGTACCGGCGCTGCCAGGAGCTTCATAGCCCGCCTTAGCCCCTAGCACTACTGATTGAGATTCTCCCGTCGCCGTCGCGGCTGCGGCCCTCGCCCGCCGCCTCAGGGAATATGGCTTGGCAAAGGCGAGCCAGGGGTGATTATCATCGCGGCGTGCGATGTCAAACCGATGGCTCATAGCAGCCCTGGCAGGATTGCTGCTGCTAACCGGGCTGGTCTATGCGCCAGGGCTTCGCGGCGAGTTCCAATTCGATGACCTGCGTTCGGTGCAGTTCAACCAGAGTATTCGCCGCTTCGACAACTTCACTCACCTGCAGTTGCTCGTGGATATGGTTCGAGGCGGGCGCGTCCTCACCGATCTTACCTTTGCCATCGATTACCGTATTGCGGGCAACGATCCGTTTGCATTTCACGCGACCAATCTGGGCATTCACCTCGCTGTTGTCCTGCTGGTGTTCTTCTTCACGCGCAGGATGCTCACGCTCTGCGGTGCCGCGGGCGGCGATTTCTTGGCTTTGGCAGTGACTGCGGTATTCGCGTTGCATCCACTGCAGACCCAGGCCGTGGCCTACGTCTCGCAACGGGCCGAGTCGCTGGCTTCTGCCTTCTACCTGGCCTCGCTGCTGTGGCTGTTGGCGGCCGAGCGGCGCGGACGTTGCGCGGCTGGCGCCGGGCTCTACGCCGCCTCGTTCGCCTTGTTTGCGCTCGGGCTGGGCGCCAAAGTCATCGTGGCCACTCTTCCCGTCGCCTATCTATTGATGGGGCTACTGCCCGGCCCCCATGATCTGCTGGCGCGCCCGTTGCGACGACTGGCGCTGGCGGCCCCATTTCTTGGCTATGCGCTGTTGACGACGGTCTTGACCGTGCCGAACTTGAAAGGAGAGGATGCGGGTTTCTTTATCCCGTTCATGCCGCCTGGCCGCTATTTTTTGACCCAGTGGCACGTTCTTGTTACCTATCTGCGGCTTCTCTTCTGCCCGGCCGGCCAAAATGTGGATTGGGACTTCCCAGTGGCGCACGGCCTGGCCGATCCAGCCGTGTTCGGCTCTGGCTTCCTTCTCATCGTCCTGCTTGCGGGCGCGGGAATTCTCTTTTTCCGATGCCGCTCACGCGCGGACAGGGCCGGCGCGGCGGGCCGAGCAGCCACATTTGGCGTGGCCTGGTTCTTTCTTGTCCTGGCCCCCACCTCCAGCGTGGTACCCCTCGCCGACATCGTGATGGAGCATCGGCTCTATCTCGCATCTTGGGGCGTGTTCTTTGCAGTGGCAGTGCCAACCGCCGGCTTCGCCGATCGTCTGCACCAGCGGGGCCTCTTGCGTCTTGGGGTCGCCGCCGTGTTGTGCCTGTGCGGGGTCCTCGCCACCGCCACCTACCTTCGCGTCGGGTTGTGGAGATCCAAATTGCTGCTCTGGTCGGACGCGGTCGCGAAGTCACCGCACAAGGCGCGCGCACACCTTGGACTGGGGAATGCCTATCGGCAGGCGGGCCAGCTCCAACCAGCTATCGACGAGTATGCGAACGCGCTGAATCTGGCTGGCAATGACCCGGCCTGGGTGCGAAACAGCATCCGCGAAAAGCTTGCCGCGGCTCTGCTGTGGCAGGCACGTAGCGAAGAGGCCATCGCCGCGGCCCAGGCTGGCTTGGCAGAGGATCCGAACCACAGTGCCTTGCTCGGTACCCTGGCCATGGCGTACCTGCAGCGACACGAGCTGGCGCAGGCCGAGGCGGCTGCGGAGCAATCTGTGCGCACATCTTCCAGACCCGCATCCTCCCTTCTCGTGTTGGGCATGGTTCGCACGCAGAGGGGCGACCAGGCGGGTGCGACAGACGCCTTCGCACGAGCAGTGAAATTGGAACCCGATGAGTTGCAGGGGAGCCTCCTGCTCGCCGGGGCGTATCGCGCGCAGGGGCGCACCCGGGAGGCTTGCGATCTTTTGCGCTCTTTCCGGGCGCCGAACCAGGAACAGCATGAGCAATTGCAGCAGGCACTGGCAGGCTGCCGGCCCCGCTGAGCCACGCTTCTGCCCGCTGTCCGCGGTTGCCGCGCGCGCATCATCGCCATCGCTGGAAAACCGTCGGTGCGGATGACTTCAACGTCGAACCACAGGGGCGCGAAGGGTAGACTGCTTTCTGTGGTCAGGACACTCCCAACCGCAAACTCCCGCGGTCAAGAGCCTCGCGCGCTGCGATTCCTGAGATTGCCAAGCCTGCTCTTGCTCGCGCTCCCGCTCGTCCTTGCGGCAGTGGCATACGCGCGCGTGCTGGGCGGCGGGTTTGTCTTCGACGACCAACTCTCCGCACTCAACCCAGTTGTGAGGAATCTCGCGGCTCAGGCGCGATCGTTCCTCCCTGCACTCTTGCGTGGCGGGCGCCCGGTCGTCGACCTGAGTTTTGGGTTGAACTACGCCGTCGGTGGGCCCGACGGGCGGGGTTTCCATGCCGTGAACATCGCCATTCATCTCGCCGCAGTCGTGCTCATGTTCGCATTCACGTCGCGAACCCTCGATCTTGCGGGCGTCTCACGCGCGCGCGGGTCTGCTATCGCGATTGCGGGCGTGTTTGCCCTGCATCCCCTGGAGAGCCAGGCAGTCAGCTACGTCTCGCAGCGAGCGGAGTCTTTTGCCTCGGCGCTGTACTTGGCCACTCTCCTGCTGCTGCTCGCGGCCGAACGTACCGCGAGCACCCCGAGGCGTTGGCTTTTCTGGGCCAGCGCTTACGGCACATTCCTGTTCGGACTCGGGACCAAGCAGATCGTGGTGACTGTGCCTTTGGCCTACCTGTTGCTCATGACGGCGGTGCCCGAAAAAACCCAAGCGGCAGCGCGGATCTCCTGGCGAAGGCGGCTCGCGGTGCTGGCACCGTTCCTCGCCACGGCAGGCTGGTTCGTCCACCAGCTCATGGCCTCGGTGCAGGGACATCGAGACGTGGGCGCAGCCGTCGCGGGAATGACCCCCTGGACCTACTTCCTTACGCAATGGAAGGTACTTCTCATCTACCTTAGGCTCGTGTTCTGGCCGGCCGGGCAATGCCTGGACTGGCGGTATCCTGTCACGACCCACCTCGATGCCAGTACGATCCTGGCCGGGGTTGGATTGGCGGCCATTGGCGGCGGCGCGCTAGTGTTCCTCTGGCGGTTTCGCGGCGAGGCCGGCGAGGACGCCGCCGCGGCCAGGATCTCGGGCTTTGGTGTGCTGTGGTTCTTCGTTTTGCTCGCGCCAACCTCGAGTTTCGTCCCCATCGCGGATGTGTTGGTGGAACACAGGGTGTACCTCGCGTCTTGGGGGATCTTCACCGCGGCTGCGATGATTCTGGGGCGCGCGTTCGCCCGGCTCCGTGAGGAGCGCAGGAGGATCGTGGCTGTCTCGCTGCTCGGCTTCCTTTGGTGCACACTTGCCATATGCCTGCACAGTCGCAACCGGGTTTGGCAGGATCCCGTCACGCTGTGGACCGACGTGGTCAGAAAGGCTCCGGGAAACGCCCGCGGTCGCGTCCGACTCGCGGCGGCCTATCAGGATCGCGGCGACCTGGAGCGAGCCGTCGCGGGGTACGCGATGGCCTTGAAGGTGGCTGCGAACCACGACCTCCTCCAAGAGGTCGTAGCCCGGCTCGGGCTTGGTTCTTTGCTGGTGGATCTGGGCCGCATCGACGAAGGGATCGCGGTGATTGAAGGGGGGCTCGCACATGACCCGCCTGACCCCCAGATCCTGGCCGGCCTGTCAGAGGCGTGGTGGCATCGCGGCGATCGGGCCAAGGCCGAGTCTTTCGCCGAACGCGCACTGGCGGCGAGCCCAGACCTCGGTAATGCGCTGCAGGTCCTGGGCGCTGCGAGGACTGCGCGCGGAGATCTCGACGGGGCGGGAGAGGCTCTGGCTCGCGCGGTGAGGGCCAATCCCGATGACGTCATTTCACGCCTGAACCTCGCCAGTGTGTACGCGCAACTTGGGCGTACCGCAGAAGCCTGTGCGGCCTGGGGCGATGTCCTGCTTCAGCCGGCCGCCCTGCCCCAGGATCGGGCGCGCGCGTCTCGCGAAGCCTCGGGGCAGGGATGTCCGGGGCGGTAGGGACCGTCGCACCGGCCGGGCGCCAGTTACAGCCTCAGTTTGTCTGGCTCTGACAGCCGCAGGCGTCGGCTCACCGTCGCTGACTGTGACGTTGCCACCGAAGATCTAAGCAGGCGAGGAGCGAATCGGCGTGCGCAACCCATGCAAATCACACAGTTGCAGAGCGCGCTTCAATGTCGGAATTTCGACAATGGGAAACGCCGATTTCTCGTCGCTGGGAAGACTTCATCCGCGACTTAAGTTGTCACATAAATAGTAAGCTATATTGCTAACTATTAGCGACTGATGTTCCGAACTTCCTTCTGCGACCGCTAGATCGCAGTTTTGCAACCGGACACGGACTGTGCCCCGCGACAGGAGGAGTTCCACCATGCACCATGTTCTTCGCGCCAGTGTTCTTTCGGCCCTGGTAGTCGTTACCACTTTGGGATGTGAAGGCCAGTCGCCGCCAGAAGGCCCGACAGAACCTGCGCTCAATGCCGCGCCCCTGTCGAAACCCGGACCCGACCAGGGCACAGCCGAGGTCGGAATCATCGTCAATGCCCCGCCGCGGGTAGATGGCATGACGAGTTCACCTGGACATGTGGCGAGCGAGGCTCCTGTCAACTTGCAGGTCACGGCCAGCGACCCTNNGGCCATGGCGGAACCGCCACCGGCACGCTCGTCCTGTCGGCCGCCGTGCCGGTGATCAACATTGCCCCGACCATGGGCATCGTCTACCAGTCGACCGACGCTGCCGACGTGGGAGAAATCGTCTGGTTGCACGCAAGCGCCACCGACCCGGAAGGCCAGCCGCTAACTTGGACCTGGAAAGTCAGCGATGGCGCGTTATCGGACCAAGTTGACCAGCCTGGATTCAGTGACGTGAACTGGACCGCGCCCGCAATCCCGGGTGTCCGGTGCACCATCACCGCGACCGCCAGCGATCCAGGAGGCGCCAGCGCATCCTTTGTCTTCAAGGTCCAAGTTCGGGACGCGGGCGGATAGTGGGCAAGGTTTCGCGCCTGTCAAATCGTGGCCCAGTGCCGCCGCACGATGCGAGGTCCTTATAATGGTCAACAGAGACCGCAACGGATCCGGGAGTGCCCGCGCATCCTACGTTTTCACGGCCTGGCTGCAGCGAGCGGGCGAAGAGAGGGTCGGGCGAGCGCACCTCGTCTCTACGGCTGGTTGGCCGGGGTCAGCGAGAAGTTGAAGGACGACTGCAGATTCGACGCGACGCTGGTCGCGCTGACGGTGACCACCAGATTGCTCGCCGCATTCTCGGCACCATCAGGGGCAGTCCAGGTGGCTGCGGTGGCAAAAGCCGGGTCGAGACCCAGCGCCACAGGATCCCCCGCAACCGGGGCCGAGCCCGACGAGGCGGACCAGACAAAGCTCAATTGCCCGCCGGCAGGATCGGACGCCATGGCCGCGAAGGTCACCAGGCTCCCGCCGGTGGCAATGTCGCGTGATTGATAGGCAATGCCAAAAACCGGCGGCGTTTGCACGACCAAGGGAGGCGTGACGGCCAGGGTCAGACTGGCGGTGGAAACGTTTCTGACGAAGCTGGTGCCGGGCCAGTACCCATCGCTCACCGCCACCAGGAAAGTGCAGGAGGTGGTGCCCGCGGCTGTGCTACTGACGGTGAATAGGGTCGAAGCCTCGGTCGGGGTTGCGAATTGCACTGTGCAGGGAGAAGCGGACGGAACCGTCCAAGAGTAGCTCAAAGGGTCGTTCTCTGGATCCGTGGCCAGAACTGCCATCACGCCGCTGGTCGGGCCATCAATGGAGATCTGGGCGGGGTCAGCGGTGAGAACACTGATGATCGGGGGGGCGTTGAAGACCGCCGAAACCCGAGCGCCACCGACTCCATCCGCGTCGTTCGTCACGCTGACCACGAAAATCGCACTGTTGGCGAGGCCGAAGACGTCCTTGACCACGAGAGTGATCGCGCATTTCTCATCTGCCTGCGGAGCCGTCCAGGTAGCCTTGGACCGCGAAGGATGGGCGGAATCCGTCCCTGACACCGTACTCGCATCAGATATTGCCCCGCACGCAGTCGCCGGAACCCAACTGAAGGCCAGCGTGGCGGTTTGCCCCGGATCTGGATCGTGCGCCGTGGCCCCGACCGCGATGTGGCCGCCCGGCGTGACTGAGCTGGCAGACAACGTGATCGCATCGACAAGGGGGCTGGAATTGTGGTACGGCGACGGCTGGCTGATCTGGTTGAGGTAGATGATGACAGTGGTTGTCTGGCCCTTGCTAATGACCACCCCGGCGGCCACCCCCTGCGCGACCAGCTTCCCGTTGGCGTCAAAAGCCTCGGCGGTGAACACGTAGTCAGCCGCCACTGCCAGATTGCTGAGGACCGCCGAGAACTGGTTGCCCTTGGCCGCCAGCACGACTTTCAGGGGGCTGGAAAGCACATTGCCGGACTGTACCGTCAGCTTCACCTCCGCCACCGTCAACCCGGTCAAGTCCTGGGCCGTGACCTCGGCCGCCCCGCTGGCCGGGGAAGGCGACCGGCAAGCGAAGAATAGCAGTCCGCTGAGCGCGATCAGCAGCGCCAGCACAGCCAGAATTCGCGAAATGGATTCCGGCTGTGGCATATGCTACTGGGCTACACGGGTGGGGATTTTGCCTGGGTAGTTTGAACCAATGCCCAACTGACCCGCCGAATTGTCGCCCCAGCACCACAGCGAGCCACCCGTGGCCAGCGCGCAGGTGTGGGTGACGCCTGCGGCCACCATAGCCCAGGTCTGCCCAGAAGTGCCGACAGCGACGGGCGTGCTCTTTGAGTCGAGGGTATTGTCCCCCAGTTGCCCCGAAGTGTTGCTGCCCCAGCACCAGAGAGTTCCGTCAACCATGACGGCGCAGGTGTGGGACTGACCGGCCGACACGCTCTGCCAGGTGGTGCCGGCGATCTGCACCGGATCGCTGGTCTGCGAGGTGGGGAGCACGGGAATGCTGTCGCTGCCCAATTGGCCGGAGAGGTTGCCACCCCAGCACCACAGGGTTCCGTCGTTCTTGATGGCGCAAGTGTGGTACAGGCCGGTCGTCACCTGGGTCCAGGTGGTTCCGGCAAGCTGAACTGGCGACCAGGGGAACTCCGACGTGGTACCAGCCTCCAGATTGGCATTGAGGCCCCAGCACCAGAGGG
>PMJE01000069.1 GCA_003157315.1 Myxococcales bacterium
CACGTCCTGGCGCACACGCGCGGGGAGGCGAAGCAGCGTTTCGGTTTCCACGTTCAGTTGCTTTCTGACGGACGGTTTTCGAGGAACTGCACAGCCTGCGTGAGCAAAGCGTGCCGGCGAGCTGGCGTGCCCACGGCCGCGCGAAGGCGCTGTCGTTCCAGGCGAAGCGCTGTCGTGTCGCCATTCAGTGTCTCAGGCAGAATTTGGCGCAGGATCTCGGCGAGCAAGCTCGCCAACGCAGGCGAGGCGCCGCCTGTGGAGATGGCCAACTGCACCGGCCCTCGGTCCACCACAGCCCCGAGGTGAAAGTCGGCGCCATCAGGCGAAGAGGAGCCTGCCACCCAAACCTTCGCCTCCCGGGCCGCGACGCTGAGCCGCTGATTCAGGTCGGGATCGTCGCTGAGCGGGAAGAACAACATGTACTTCGCGGTCACGTCCTGCACTCGCGCGCACCGCCGCAGCAACTCACCGTTCGGTGAGGCATGCAACAAGCGGCGCGCTGATTCGAGTACCTTGGGCGCGATCAGGGTGACCACGGCGCCAGCGTCCAGCAAGGCAGGCAGCTTGCGTTCCGCAGCCCGGCCGCCGCCCACCACCAGCACGCGGCGACCAGCGAAGTCCACGAACAAGGGCAGACGCGCGTTCATGCCGCCGCCTCGACCGCTGCGCGCGGTGATGCCTGCGCCAGAGCGACAGCCGCCCCCACATAGATGATCCCTGGGCCATCGGTCCGCGGCACCAGCTCACCGGCGGCCGCCCGTGCCAGCGTGGCCACGGCCACGTGTTCATCCGCCAAGGTCGCGTTCTCGACCAGAACGATGGGCAGCTCCGGTGAGGCGCCAGCACCAATCAACCCGGCAGCCAGCCTCTCGACTTGGCGCGATCCCATCAGCACCACGGTGGTACCTTGATGGGCAAGCAACGGGCGGAAATCGAAATCGTCGTGACGGAGCGCATGTCCGTCAAACACCACCAGGCGATTGGAAAGACCCCGGTGAGTGGGTGAAAAGAGCGCTGCTGCCGCCCCGGCGAAGACCGAGCTGACGCCTGGGATGATCTCGAAGGACACGCCGGCCGCGCGCAGGGCCAAGATCTCCTCGCCGCCCCGGCTGAATAGCCCCGGATCCCCGCCTTTCAGGCGCACCACGCGCTTGCCCCGTTGGGCTCCCTCCACCAGCAGGGCGCAGATCTCCTCTTGGCTGGTGCTGTGCCTTCCACAGCGTTTGCCGACGAAGTGAATCTCGGAATTTGCGGGAAAGAGCGCGCGAAACTCATCCGAGATCAGAGCGTCGTACACGATCACCTCTGCCTGGCCGAGCACGCGGGCGCCCTTCACAGTCAGATAGTCGGGATGCCCGGGACCAGCGCCCACCAGACTGACGAAACCGATCTTGCTGGTCATGTTGGTGATTCCTCTGCTGTGATGAGTCCGGCGGCCACGGTTCCGTTGCTGGTTTCGTCCACCAGGACAAACGCGCCGGTGGTGCGCTCCTCGGCGTAGGTATCGAAAGCCAGGGGCCGGGCGGTCTTGATGCGCACCTTGCCGATCTCGTTCAAGGCAAGCTGGGCCGGTGCGGGCACGTCCGCGAAGCTGTGGATGTCGACCAATGATTCGATGGCGGTGACGATGCCGGGAACGGAGGCCGTCGCGTGTCGCACAAGCAGCCGCGTGCGGGGCACCAGAGGCCGCTCCGCCATCCAGCACAGGCGCGCCGAGATCTCTTGCGAGACTCTGGGCGGGCGTTCGGCCGACGCAATCACCTCGCCCCGGCCCACGTCCACGTCGTCGCCCAGGCGAATGGCCACTGACATCGGCGCGAAGGCTTCGTCCACCGGCTCGCCGTAGCGATCGATTCCGGCAATGGTTGTGCGAATGTTTGAGGGCAACACGACCACCGCGTCTCCTGGGCGAAACACGCCTGAGGTCACCTCGCCTGCATAGGCGCGGTAGTCCTGCAGGGCCGGATCGCTCGGACGCAGCACGAGTTGCACAGGCAGTCTGCTGCGGTCGGGATCACTGGGACGTTCGACAACGATTTCTTCGAGGTAGCGCAGCAGGGGCGGACCGGCGTAGTACGGCGTCCGCGTAGAAGGCTCGACGACGTTGTCACCCTCAAGGGCGCTGACCGGAATGGCGTGAACGTCGGCAAACCCGGATGCAGAAGTAAGCGCCATAAATTCGTCGCGGATGCGCCGGTAAACGTCCTGTGACCAGTCGACCGCGTCCATCTTGTTTACCGCCAACACCACATGCGGGATGCGCAACAGGCTGGCCAGATAGGCGTGCCGGCGCGTTTGCTCCAGCACGCCCTGGCGTGCATCCACCAGTAGCACGGCCAGATCAGCCGTCGAGGCGCCGGTGACCATGTTGCGCGTGTACTGCACGTGCCCGGGTGTGTCCGCAATGATGAACTTGCGGCGGGGCGTGGCGAAGTACTTGTAAGCCACGTCGATCGTGATTCCCTGTTCGCGCTCGGCGCGCAGGCCATCGGTGAGCAACGCCAGGTTCAGTCCGTTGCCACCCTTGGCGCTCGATCGTTCCAGCGCGGCGACCTGATCGCGCAGCAGGGTCTTGCTGTCGTACAAGAGCCGGCCGATGAGCGTGCTCTTGCCGTCGTCCACGCTGCCGCAGGTGATGAATCTCAGCAGCTCCA
>PMJE01000643.1 GCA_003157315.1 Myxococcales bacterium
GAAGGCTACTCTGCCCTGGCGAGGCCAAGAGCCCCGCCAAACAGCCGCCGAAACTCTGCAAACGAACGGACGTTGATGAACTGATTAAGAATAATGCCCGGCCGAAAGAAAAACCGTCGATAGGCACGACTTACAATGGATGCCGTTTGCGCACGGGTGAGCTCCGTTTCGATGAGCTCGATTTCCTGGTCAAGATCTAGATCAAGAGTGAATCTGGACCAATAATCTCCCAGGCCCCTTTCCTTGTAGTACTCATAGATTGCGGTGTCGGGAAACGGCACCAGCACCGTCATCTGAACGTAGTCTAGCGGAAGTCCCAGGGCGAACTGGATTGTTGCCTCCATGGTCGCCCTTGTCTCACCGGGATAGCCAAACATGAAATACCCCAGGGTCTGCATGCCGACTTTCTTTGTGTACGCGATGATGTGTTCCACCCGTTCGGGGGTAATATCCTTCTTCATTCTAGTCAGAATGTCGCGGTTGCTTGATTCGATTCCATAGAGCACGGTCCTGCATTTGGCTCCTTTCAGAGCGTCCAGCATGGGCTCATTCACGGAATCGACCCGCGCGCGAATGCGCCAGCTGATGTTCAGCTTCTCTCCCACCAGCCGCTCGCAGATCTCCATGACGCGCTTCTCGTTGGCTGTGAATGTGGAGTCCCAGATGTCGAAATCCCTGATGCCGAATCTGTAGTAGTTACGCTTGATTTCCTCGACTAGGCTTTGTGGGCTCCTCATTCGATAGGGCGTCTTCTTCTGGTCACAGAATGTGCAGCGATAGGGGCACCCCCTTGATGACATGAGGGCGGTGTAGTTCTTCCGCTGAGAGAGAATGCTTCCATAGAGTTCGTTCTTGACGAGATGGAGGGCGGGGAATGGAGCGTCGTCAATGTTTTCGAGAATCTCCACAGTCTTGTCCACGACCACGCGGCCGTCGTGGCGATAGGCAAAGGACTTGATGCCTTCAAGACTTCCACCGGCTGTGAGACGCTTGATGAACTCAGGCAAGGGACGGTCGGCTTCACCCAGTACGAGATAGTCGATTTCCGGATGAGTCATGGTTTCGTCGGGATAAATGCTGGCATGAGCGCCCCCGGCGAGAATGGGCAGCCCGGTGCCATCCCGAAAGCGCCTTATCCATTTCATGGCGGAGTGAAAGCTGTAGGTTGTAAGCGTGAAGCCCAGCATGGCAGGAGAAAATGCCTTGACTCGCGCCAGAGCGTTTTCGAAGGAAAGGCGTTCGGCTACCATGTCGATCAGTTGCACTTCGACGCCAGCCCTTTCCAGTATCGCGGCAACGGCAAGAAGGCTTGCAGGGGGGACATGCCCCATGTGCCTCTCTCTGGTCTTACATTCAGAGAAGTTCCGATTCAGCTCGCTCGGTGCAAAGACTAGACTAATCCTCATGCCTTCTGGCTCTCGCCCTGGTGGATGGACAACGGCACTGCGCTGAGTCTTCGCGCTTCGACACCAGACAGAATCGCCGCGGGAAGAATCGATCACGCAGTGGCTCTGTCTCGACACACGGCTCAGCCTTTTTCGGGGCTATTGCTTGCTGACGGACGGGGAGACACGCACTTGTCCGTCGTATGGTGCAACGTTCAAGGTGACGCGGAGGTAACCGGTACGGGCCGGCGCGCTCAACTCTCCGGCCGATCTGCCGATGGCCCCCAGAGCCGTCGTCATGTTTGGCAAAGCACCGCGACCCCCGGAAACCCAGCCGCAGCCGGACGGGCCCGGCAACAATCAGCTAGCGGATATGGCGCTGGATACCGTCGCCGGAATCTTGCGCAATCTGGCCGAGTTTGCGTTAGAGCAGGAGGGCGTGGAACTCCAGACGTTTCGGGCCAACGCCGAGGCCTGGGCCAAGCACGTCACCCTGGCGACCGCTCCGCCCGGAGCGGCCGATGACGACCCCAAGGCGCGCAAGGGCCGGCGCGAATGGGAGGCGGTGCGGCGCTTCGTGCGGGACTACTGCCAGGGCAGTTGCGCACGTACCGTGACGATGACTGCGGATCTGCGCCAGGTGATTTGGGTCTTCATTCGAAACATCACGGGCAGACCGCGGGCTGTATCTCGCCAAGCAGGCCGGCCGAGACCGCGTGCTCTGACCCCCTAGCCGCAGGACGTGACATCGGGAACAGTGCACACGCCGGCCGAACTGCCGGCCGCGGTCACACAACGTGCACCGGAATAGCACGTCGGTCCCAGCACAGTGTCGCAAGGGCTTCCGTCGGCCGCTTGCTGCTTGCACGTGCCGAGATCAGTCACCTGGGCCAGGCCATTCGTCGTGTAGCATTCACCGGCCAGGCAGTCGGCGCGCGTGCCATCGGTCAACGTGCCGCAGGGCTGTCCGTCGCCGACTAGCGCGACTGCGGTGCACACCTTGCTGCCCGCCGTGCCCTCGCACGCCAGACCCTGGAAACGCAGGCACAAAGGTCCTGTGCCGCCGCAGGCGTCTCCCTCGGTCGCCACGCCCACCACGCAGGTCTTGCTTCCCACTGTGCCCGAGCAGGTCAGGCCAGAGGCACAGTTGACCGCGCTCGCATCGGCTCCGTCACAGGCCACGCCCGCCCCGATGTTGGCCATGCATACTTGTGAGGCGGCATTACAAACCTGGTTGTGGTCGCAGGCCGAAGCCGCACAAGAACTGCCCGCGGGCGGCGGATCGGCGCAGTTGCCGCACACCGCAGTTTTGTTGCCGTTGCAATAGCCACTCATGCATTGGCCGGCCACCACGCAGGGCTGACCGTTCGCGCGGGGCCCGGTTGGCGCGCACCCAGGGGCTGGCACGTTGTCGAAGAAATCCTGGCAGGACAAGGTGGGGTAGCCGGCGGCACACTGTTCCGTCAGGGTCGGATTGTTGCCGTTGCCTGGGGCCTTGAGGCGATTGATGCAATCATTGGTTACGCGCGTCAGGCACGAGTAGGCGCTCAGATCGATGCTGTCGTAGTTGCGCAGGATGCTTACGCCGTCAGGTGCGACTGCATCGCTGCACGATTGCAGCTTCGCACATTGTGCCTGGGCAAACTTGGAACAGGCATCGTCCACCGACGGGCCCGAACCTCCACTGCCGCAGCCTAGCGCCAGCACAGAACTCAACGCCGCAAAGGTAAACCTCTTCATGATCGCCCCGCTTTCCTATTTTGGAAATCCGTCGCAAGATTTGGATGCACATGCTCCCGGAAAGTGTCAGGAGCAAGGTCCCGATCCGTGCCCCGACTCTCGTGCTGAACGGCGACGAGGATCCCATCTGTCCACCGGCAGTCGCGCGGCTCCTCTGCGAGCGCATTCCCGGCGCACGCGCCCAAGTGTTGCGGGGAGCGACACACGATTTTGCGCACAAACGACCAGACGAGGTGGCCGAGGCCATCCGGCGGCACATCGTGGCGGTCTCGCACAGGCATTGATCAGCGCCGTGCACGGGGCCAGTTGACCTGGGGGCGGTTGTCGGACATTTTGAAGCTTGGTGCCACGTGGAGAGACTCGCACTTGCTCGACCGATGGTCCGACACTGACGGAGACGTGATTTCGTGCGCCGACGCGATTTCGCCCAGCTTTTCAAGTTCCCCATCTCGATCATGTCGACGGTGTCGGCCGCGACGGGCTACCTGGCGTTCACGCATGCCTTGACCTGGCGGCTTGTGCCAACCTCGGGCGCGATCCTGCTCTTGGCTGGCGCCGCGTGCGCGCTCAACCAGGCACAGGAATACCAGCGGGACGCGATGATGGATCGCACACGCCTTCGTCCGATTCCATCGGGCAAGATTTCGCCTGTCGGCGCGGTGGCATGGTCCGCCATTCTGGCGCTGGTCGGCCTGGGCGCGCTCTACTTCCTGGGCGGCATCGTGGCCGCCGGGCTCGGCGTGCTGGCCGTGCTTTGGTACAACGGGATCTACACCTATTTGAAACGGGTCAGCTCGCTGGCCCCGGTGATCGGATCCGTGATCGGCGCGATTCCACCGGCTATCGGCTGGGTGTGTGCCGGGGGTGTACTCAACGGTCCCATCCTTTCGCTCTCGTTCTTTCTGCTGATGTGGCAAGTGCCGCACTTCTGGCTGCTGGCCTTGCGAGTGAGCGGCGACTACGAGCAAG
>PMJE01000634.1 GCA_003157315.1 Myxococcales bacterium
GCAGGCGACGGAAGGCGCTCACCAAGTTTCCTTCATGGCAGCGCCAGGTGTGGCGCAGGCTGAGGAAGCGATTGTGGTACATCTCAGCCAGGCGGTGGTATTGCGGTTCAGGCTTGGTGCGTTCCAGCTCTTTCTCGGCCAGCAGGATCAGATCGTCCAAGTGGTCGGCGTACCTGGTCTTCAGCAGGTCGTCGGTCAGCATGGTGATGAGCGGCGCAGACAGCGAAACCGTGCAGCGGTAGGGCACGCCGTCGGCTTGCAGACCCTCGAAGATCTGGATGAGCGGAAGATAGGTTCCGCTGATGGCTTCGTACAACCACTGTTCTTCCATCACCGTCGGGTCGTCGGGGTGACGAACGAAGGGCAGATGGGCGTGCAGAACCAGCGCGAAATATCCGGTTGGCATGGGGCTTACTCCTTGACCGGGGACTTGGAAGCAATCGAGTCAGGCGAAGGATAGGATCCGTCGCCCTTGACCGTGGCATCCACCAACCGTGCTTCGCTCGCCCCCAGGAAGTGGGACTCGCTGGCCCCGCCCAGGCGTGCCTCGCTCGCCCCAAGACGTCGCTCGCTGGGTCCCGCCAGACGGCTCTCACTCGCCCCGGCCAGCATGCGCTCGCTGGCCCCGGCCAGCCGCACCTCACTGGCGCCGCCCAGCCGGAGTTCGCTCGCCCCGCGCATCATGTATTGGCTGGCGCCCACGTACAAGCGCTCGCTGGCTCCGCGCGCTTTCACCTCGCTGGCGCCCAGGTAGAAGATCTCCGACGCGCCGCCGAGGCGCGCTTCGCTAGCATAGCGCCAGCGCCGCTCACTCGCGCCGGGCATCAGTTGCTCTGAGGCACCGGGCGGCAGCACGGGATGAATGTCCCGCACCAGCGTTTCCTTCACTTCGTCGGCGATCCACGACTTGTATATCTCCCAGCGCGCCACCACCGCGCGGCCGAAGTGCGCGCCCAGCCCACGGATGACCACCTGCCAGGGGCCGTGCACGACGTGGGTACGGCCGCCGACACGATAGACCCGCGTCGGGCCGACAAAGGCCTGGCGAATCGCCTCGGGTGCTTCCACCGGATGGGTGAACGGTCCCGCCTCCCAGGACGAGATGGTCACCGGACTTTCCCAAGACGTTTGGCGATGGACCTCACTGTGGCCGTCGCTGAAATGCTCCTCCCACTCGACCACTTCGGCGCGGTCTCCCTCGCTGAGCGCCATGGACTCTTCCCAGGGCAGTAGCGCCACGTGGCGGCGCGGAGCCGGCGGCGGTCCCCCTGGCGCGGGACTGGAACCGGGGCCGGGCGCAGGGGCCCGGGCTGTGCCACGACCAGGCTGTCCGCGACCTGCATGTTCTACTGGGCCCCAGGTCGAGCGCACACTGAGCCACTCGGCTTCAGAGAAGGGCGCGGTCTCGCGCCGGGGAAAGTCGATGCGGCCGGAACGGGCGATCTTGATGAAGTAGCCTTCGTGCGACTTCAGACCCACGTCGACGAATGCCGACGATGCGGGCTTGCCGATGTGGAAGAACCACTGGCGATCGCGGCGGTCGAGCCCGTGGTCGAAATACGAATGGGCGTTGGTTCCGTCGAAGATGCGCCCTGTGCTGTCGTACACGCGCAGGTCCAACCAGGCGTCCTTCCCGCTTGCGCCCAGGCCGGATCGCGCTCGCTCGATCGACTGGTCGGTGACATCCCAGTACACGAACAGCCGGTCCGGGTCCACCGCCATGCCGGTCACTCGGTCGTAGCCATAGGCCCACGGGATGTCGCGTGACTCTTCGACCGTGCCATGGGAGCCCAACTCGAACTTGTGGGAAATGGGGGCCGGCTCAGGTACTTCGAGCGAATTGTCAGCGGTCTTGCCATCGGCCCGTTTGGCGTCGGCCTTTCCCGCGGACTTTTCTCCTGATTTGCTCGCGCCCTTTTCGCTCGCCAGTTTCGCGGGCTCAAGCAGGCTCTTCAAGTCTTCCCAGATGCGTTCTGCCAATGCGCTCTTGCCAAGCTTGGCGGTCCCCTTTTGTCCCAGCCGCTTGCTGCATTCGAAGAGCTGGTGATGGGTGAACTTGGCCAACCCCTCGCGACCAATCTTGAGAAAGGCCGCCGAGTCAGAGAGACCCAAGGCCGCTAGCGCACGCGTTGCGGCTTTTTCCTGTGATGATTGACCTGACCCCATGACGCCCCACGTTTGTGAGTTTTCGGAAGACAGCGTCGGCCCGCAAGGGATAACGCTGCGCGGGCGGAAGAGTAAAGCCGAATCCTGGAGAATTCCAGATAAAGATGAGACGCCCGCATCAGGTATGATGCGGGAGAAACGCGAATCCTGTCGCGGCCAAGATCAGAAGGAAAGCCACCACGGTGTTCCAGCGCGGCGTTTCACCAAGCCAGGCTGCCGCGAATCCGGTGAAGACCACCAGTGTGATGATCTCTTGAATGATCTTCAACTGGTAGGCCGTGAACTGACCGTGGCCCCAGCGGTTGGCTGGTACCTGTAGGCAGTACTCGAAAAACGCGATACCCCAGCTCAGCAGAACTACTTTCCACAGTGCGACGCCCTTCCAGCGCAGGTGCCCATACCAGGCGATGGTCATGAAGATGTTGCTGGCCGCAAGAAGTGCAATGGTACGCATGGTGCTGCCTCGAATTTATATGGGAACCCTCAAAGGGTTCGCAAACCCTGCGATGGTGCGCCGCCGGCGAGGGNNGGGTGGGCTGTCCGTCCCGAAGGGCCGGCGGACTCCCCACGCGACAATGCCTGCCTATACCACGGTAGCGTCGGCCTCGGGCCTGACGTGCTATGGTGTCGCTCTCCCTATGCGTATCGGCCCCGTCGAAATCGGCCCGGGCGCTCTGCTCGCGCCCATGGAGGCGGTGACGGACCTGCCGTTCCGCACGATTTGCGAGGAGCATGGAGCGGCCCTGACCTTCACCGAATTCCTGTCGGCCGAGGGGCTCACCCGCGGGGCGGAACGGGTTGTGCAGCGCATGTGGCCCAGCCTGGGTGGCCGGCGCTTCGTCGTACAGGTTGTGGGCCGCGGCCCCGAGCTACTGGCGCGCGCGGCTGCGATGGCGGCTGATGCCGGCGCTTGCGTAGTTGACATCAACATGGGCTGTCCAGCACGCAAAGTCACTGCGGGCACATGCGGCGCCGCTCTCATGCGGGAGCCGGAGTTGGCGGCAGCCATCGTCAGCGCCGTGCGCGCGGCCTTGCCAGCCTCGATTCCTGTCACGGTCAAGCAGCGGGTCGGCTGGTCGGATCTCTGCATCAACGCACCCGAATTCGCTTTGCGTATGGTCGAGGCGGGGGCGGCCATGGTGACGGTGCACGGGCGCACGCGCGAGCAGGGGTTCTCTGGTCAGGTGCGCCTGGGCTCAATCGCGGCAGTGCGCGCGGCCCTCCCCAAGCAGATTCCGGTGGTGGGCAACGGCGACGTCAAAACCGTGGACGACTACCGCCGCATGAAGAGCGAGACGGGGTGCGACGCCGTGATGATCGGTCGGGCCGCCCGGGGCAATCCCTGGCTGTTCCGGGCCATCCACGCGATCGAAACCGGCGCGCCCGTGCCGGCGCCGCCCAGCATAGTCCAGCAGCGAGCGGTCTGGCGCCGCCATGCTGATCTGGTGGTGGAATACTCCAGCGACAAGATGCGTGTGCACGAGCTGCGCAAGACGCTGGCTTGGTATTCGCGTGGCCTGTACGGCGGAGCTGATTTGCGCGGGCGGGTCTTTTCCGAGTCCCGGCCCGAAGCGGTTATTGATCTCGGCGAGGGATTCTTTGCAGTCTTGCAGGCACGCGAGCGCACATGCGCCGACACCGGCGAGATGCCGGTCGCCGACGTGGCGGCTCGTTGCCTGGCTCGCCACCGGCGCCGTCAGGGCGAGGTAGGAGACAAGCCTTGCGTGAGCTGATAATTCCGGCTGGGTTGAAGGCGCCTTGCCGTGCCTGGCTTGTGGTTTTGCTCGCGCTCTTGTCGGCTGCGGGCTGCGAGGATCGCTCCTATCGCGAGATCGGCGCGCAGATCAACACGCTCACCAAGCCTGGTGGCGGTCCCCCAGCCGAGGCTATCGCCCAGTTGGCTCGCATAGGTCGCCGTACTCTGCCTCAGATCGAGACCGCTATGCACACGGCTTCGCCGCGTGGCAAGACCAACCTCATCATGGCNNCTGCAGCGCTGGGCCGCGGCCGGAGATCGTCGCGCCGGCCCCGCCCGCCAGGCGCTCATGCGGGTGAGCGAGAAGCGGGCCAAGGGCGAAGGACCGGAGTAGGCGACGAACGGGCGACCGCAGGTCGCCCCCATACGGGCGGTCGCCCCGGCCCGCGGCCGTCGCACTATGGGATGGGTATGTTGGGCTCCGGCGGCGCGGGTGGCGGCGGAGGCGGTGGCGGTGGCGCTAGTGGAGGTGGCACCGATGGCGGTGCGCCTGGCGGCGCGGGCGGCGGCGCGGGCGGCGGCGGAAGCGCAGTCGGCGGTGGCGGTGCGCCGGGAGGGGCCGGAGCCGGAGCCACTGGTGCTGGAGGTGTGGGCGGTGGCGGCGCGGGCGGCGGCGGCGGTGGTGGTGGCGGCGGTGGCGGAGCCGCGCTCCCAGTCGTGGGTGGCGGCTGGGGCGGCAGCTCAGGCGGGCTCACGCACCCTGAAAGGTCGAAGATCATGAACTCCAAGGCCTTCTCTTGCGGCGACAGCTCGGTCCGGGTGGAACAGCAACCCGGGAATGAGTTTCCCGCGCTGGTGGCTGGATCCGCCAGGAATCCGGTTATTGGTGCGGAATCACTCACGTGCAGGGCGGTGTAGACGAACTTCCCGCACTGATTTGCTTCGGCTGCGCCTATTGGAGTGTTGAAAGAGAAGTAGTGTGTTGCGCCCGCTGGAGGTGCTGTGGCCGCGGTCTCGTAGATCCATCGCTGCGACGGCGGAGTGATTGGGCTTACCGCGGTGTACTTTACCCCTTTGGACAGGTCCAGTTGACCATTGGGGTCAAGCGCGTTGACATTTCCAAGCCAGCTAGCGAACGCAATGCCCTTNNGTTGACCAGGTTGCTACGTCACCGAAGGTCGAAGGATAGCCAGTGAATGACTTGATCCAGGTCCAGTGGAAGTGTTCGGCGAACACGCGGCCACCGGCATTCACATAGGCTTTCATCCGATTGACCGCATCTGGGTTTGGAATGAAGGCCCGACCTGTCGTGCTGGTGGGGTCCACCTGCGAGCCGCCACAATTGAGCAGGATGACGTCGTACTGGTTCAGGTGCGCCTGGCTGTCCCAAAGACTCGTCGTGGCATCAGGGAACGTCGCGGTGCTGCCGCTGACCTGATTACACGTGTCAGTTCCTTGTGACTGATTGTACAGGGAGATCGAGCCCGAGCCACCGGGTAGGGTGAATTCGGATGCATCGATACCTATCCGGCGAAGCAAGCATTGCAGGCGCTCGGTTACGGTTGTGTCGGTCACCTGGGCGTTGTTGACGAGACTATTGGGGTGGGCATTGCCAGCCGCGATCGCAAACTTGGGTATACTGGTGTACTGGCCGTTGTTGTCGCCGTCGTGAATGTTTTTTGGCAAACGCAACAACCTGTCCGGCTGTGCGGCGTCAGGTGGGTTGTCCGTGATCGGGTTGTCGGCACACTGGTGGGTGACCATCGAGGCAGAAATGGTGACCTGGCGCCGCCACTTCCCGAGTTGCATGACCAGCGGGAAATCGGTGCCCCAGGGAACGTTGTTGAGGACAAAGTGGCCATTGGCGTCGGTCAGCGCCGTGGCAATCGGCTGGCCTGATACCTGGGCGTCGCAAGAAGCGCAGGTCACGCCCGTCGGGATCGGGTCCAGCGGCGCGTTGGGTACGGACACGATCACATTGTAGAGCGGATTCAGACCCGCCGGATCGTACACCGTGCCGCTGATGCTGGTTGTGGCCCCACCGTCGCAGCGGACCTGCTTCATACACAGGTTGCCGCAAACGTCACAAACATGGGCAGTGGTCTCGCCGCAGGGCAGGCCGTTCGCGCATGTCGCCGGACAGCTCAGCGTTCCGCCGCAATTGTCACCGACATCGCCGCAGTACTGCTGCACGCTGTTGGCGTTGTTGCAAGTGGTCTTCTGGCAATCAGGCCCGCCCACGCACACATTATTGGTACATGTCCAGCCGTTACCAGCCGCCGAGCAGTCCGTGCCGCAATCGAGTGAGTGGCCGCAGTTGTCGCCCACCGTTCCGCAGTACTGGCCGCCCGCGGCCACCTTGCAGGACACCGGGGTGCAAACATCCTTCGGTCCCCTGCACAAGCCGGTGTCACAGAGCCACCCCTTGTTGTTGCACGCATTTCCACAATTCACCGATGATCCGCAGTTGTCCCCGAGCACACCGCAGTACTGGTCCTTGTTTGCGGTAAGGCAGGCCAGCGGCGTGCAGTTGGCCAGGGGGTCGGCCTTGCACAGACCGTTGTCGCACACCCAGTTGCTCTTGGCACAGGTGGTTCCGCAATGTACCGTTGATCCACACCCGTCCCCGATGTCACCGCAGTATTGATCCCCGGATGCCGTGGTGCAGGCAGTGCGCACGCAGTGGGCGTTGGGCCCTGCCTTGCACAGGCCGCTGTCGCACACCCATCCATCCTTGGGGCAAGTCGGCCCGCAGTCGAGCGTCCCGCCACATCCATCGCCGATGGCTCCGCAGTAGTTATCCGCGCTGGTCGGCGCACAGCTCAGCTTCGGGCAATTCGGGTCGCCCTTGCACATGTTGTTGTCGCAGGTCCAGCCTGGCTTGGGACAGGTGGTTCCGCAGTCGAGCGAGCTACCGCAACCATCGCCGATTACATTGCAGTAGTGGTCGCCGCCCGAGGTCTGGCATGATACCAGCGTGCAGACCGGCGGTACCGCCTTGCAGATACTGTCCGTTCCACAGGTCCAGCCAGTGGGACAATCCCCGCATTTCAGCGTGCCACCGCAGTTGTCGCCCACCGTCCCACAGTAGTGGTCCTTGCTGGTGGTTTCGCAGGTAACCAGCTTACAGGCGGGTGGTGTCCCCTTGCATATGCTATCCGTTCCGCAGGTCCAGTCAGTGGGACAATCCCCGCAATTCAGCGACCCGCCGCAGTTGTCGCCCACCGTCCCGCAGTAGTGGTCCCCGGTCGCGGTCAGGCAGGTTAGCGCCTGGCAAATTGGGGCATGCCCTTTGCATAGATGATCCTCACACACCCATCCCGCGGTTGGACAACTTGCCGGACAGTTCAAGCTGCCCCCGCATCCGTCCCCCACCGTGCCACAGTAGCGTCCCCCGCCTGGTGTGTCGCAGGTTGCGGGCGTGCAATAGGGTGGCGCCCCCTTGCAGATGTTGTCGGTTCCACAGGTCCAGCCAAGCGGGCAATCGTTTCCGCACACCAGCGACCCACCGCAGTTGTCGCCCACCGTGTTGCAGTAGTGGTCCTTGCTTGCAGTCTCGCAGGTCAGGCGCGGGCACGTCGGCCCTCCCACGCAGATACTGTTCACGCAATCCCATCCGAGGGGACAGTCATCCCCGCAGTCAAGCGTGTCGCCGCAGCCGTTCCCGATCGTCCCACAGTAGTGATCTCCTGAGGACGTCAGGCAGGTCGCCAGCGTGCAGTAGGGCGGCACCCCTTTGCAGACGTTGTCCTTTCCACATGTCCACCCGGCCTTCGCGCAGGAGGCCGGACAGGGAAGCGTTCCGCCGCAGAAGTCACCGATTGTTCCGCAATAGTCCCCACCCGGAACGCTGCAGGTCGTCAGGCAATCGGTGGTCCTGGTGCAGACGTTGCCCGTGCATTGCATGCCGGCCGGACAGTCACCACAATGCACCGCCTGTCCACAAGCATTCGAAAAATCTCCGCAGTGCGCGGTGGCTCCCGTGCCGCAGTTGAAGGTTCCACAAACGCCACCATCGGTCGTGCGCGGTTCGGGTTGGCTGATTATGTTCCCAGGACCCGTCGAGTCTCCCCCGCTTCCTCCCATCCCTGCCGGGGCGTCCGGGGGTGCCAAGCTCACCGAGTCGTCAACGCTGCAGCCTGCGGTCCATGTCAGAACCAGGACCGCCCATCCCTGAACAGAAAGACATGCCTGACGGCATAGCCAAAGCCTTAGGCGGCCGACTGAATAGTCACGCCTCATTAGTGTATCCCCTCGTCACTAGTTACTAGCTCAAGCGTACTCTCCATCGCCGCGTTCATGCAAGGATGAACAGGTAGCCTACCGTAGCTCAGACAGGCGCCAACACGTTGCGTGAGGACGGCCGCGCCACAGAGCGGGATCGCTACGGGATGATGATCGGGAGGTTTGGCTCCGGCTGCGGCGGCGGAGGAGGCGGAGGAGGCGGAGGTGGAGGTGGAAGATCATCCNNGAGGAGGCGGAGGTGGCGGTGGCGCCGGGGCAGGGGGTGGCGCTGCCGCCGGTGGCACCGATGGCGGTGGGGATGCAGGTGGCGGAGGTGGCGGGGGTGGGGCCGGGAGAGCGGCCGGAGGTGGCGGTGCGCCTGGCGGTGGAGGGGCCGAAGCGGCTGGCGGTGCGGCAGCCGGAGGCGGTGCGGCCGGCGGTGGAGGAGCCGCAGCCGCAGGTGGTGTGGCAGCCGGGGGCGGCGGAGGAGGCGGCGG
>PMJE01000492.1 GCA_003157315.1 Myxococcales bacterium
GTGGAGATCCCAGGGCTGCGTCCCTGCGTTGTCCCCGGCGCAACCATCCCCGAACTGCACGAGCTGCGGAAGTTCCGGCAGTTCTTCCGCAACGCCTACGTGCTCGATCTCGATCCGACACTCGTGCGCGAGCGGGCCGAGGCACTGCTTCGCATTCGCCAACCAGTCGTCGACGGGATGAGCGGCCTGCGCGCGCACATCGTCGCGGCTATTGCCGAGCTGAGCCGCTGATCAGAACCAAGAAGCAGATGGTCACCTGCGCCTATTGCCTTGAGGGATCGTCTTGTAGGGTGCCATGAGAAGTTTTGGCCATAGCAGAAAAAACTCATGTAAAATTGCCTCTATCGAGGAAAAAACGCATGTCACGTCCACGACGTCATCAGGCCGCTATCATCGAGGATCTTGGCAAGAAGATGGTGTTTGTTGGCGGTCCGCGGCAGGTGGGCAAGACCACCATGGCCAAGCAAATCCTGGACACTTCGGGCGGGGGGCTCTACCTCTCATGGGATCGCCGGGCGGATCGGGACACCATCCGGCAGGCGCGCTGGCCAGCGGAATTGACCGTCGTCGTGCTGGACGAATTGCACAAGTGGCGCGCGTGGAAACGCTGGCTCAAGGGCGAGTTCGATGCGAACCGCGAGCGGCTGCGCTTTCTGGTCACGGGCAGCGCACGCATGGACGTCTTTCGCCGTGGCAGCGATTCCCTGCAGGGACGCTATCACCACTGGCGCCTGCACCCTTTCACCCTCGGCGAAGTCGAACACCCGCACAGCACGCGCACCCCCGAGCCTGGCCAACAGCTTCCGCTCGATGCGCCAGGGACGCAGGAGACAGTCGACAGCTTGATGACCTTCGGCGGCTTTCCCGAGCCCTTCCTCGCTGGGTCGGAACGTGTCCTGCGGCGCTGGCACAAGGAGCGCTTGGAGCGTTTCTTTCGCGAGGACGTGCGTGACTTGGAAAGTTTGCGGGATTTTTCATCACTGGAACTGCTGGCCGACATGATTCCCGGTCGGGTCGGGTCGCTCCTGTCGCTGAACTCGCTGCGCGAGGATCTCGAGGTGAGCCACACGGCGGTCAGCCACTGGATCGACTTGCTCGATCGACTTTACTTCGTGTTTCTGGTCCGCCCCTACGCCGCTCGCTCCGTGCGCAGCCTGAAGAAGATGCCCAAGGCCTACCTGTGGGATTCCAGCCTTGTGAACGATCGCGGGGCTCGCTTCGAGAACCTGGTGGCCTTGCACCTGCTCACCTTATGCCACGGGCTCGAAGACCAGGAAGGGCACAAGGTCGAGTTGCGCTACCTGCGTGATACCACGGGCCGCGAGGTCGATTTCCTGGTGACCTGGGAAGGCAAGCCGTGGTTCGCCGTGGAGGCGAAGTTGAGCGATCGCGACTTTCAGCCCAGCCTGGCCTATTTCCGCGCGCGACTTGGTATTCCGTTCTGCTATCAGGTCGTGTTGGACGGGACCGCCGACTACCTAAGGGACGGCATCCGCTGCGTGCCCGCCGCGCGCTTTTTCGCGGCACTGCCGTGAACCGCGGACCAGATGGCCGACCGCAAACCTTGGCTGCTGGCGGAGTGCAAATTGTCGGATAGATCCCCGGCACCGGCGCTTGGTCACTTCGCCCGGGTCCTGCGTCCGGCGCTGGCCGTGCAGGTGATCGCGGCACCTGGCGTGCACGATTTCTTCGACATCGACAGCGCACCCGCCTATGTCGTGAGCGCCGGATCGGCTTGTGCGCCTGCTGCCCTGACGGATCGCCCCGTGAAGCTTTGTACTTCGTGTGCAAACCACCGAATCACCGTTTGTACTTCAAGTACAAAATCACCTGATCCATCCTGTGCCCACCCCGCCAATTCTCGGGGATTTCTCGCGAAAATGCCGTCGCCAGGCAGGTGGCACCTTTTCTGCACGGTAAGGGGACGGGCCGTCGAAGAGCCGAGTCTGGCCGGTACGCGCCCAACCCACTTTCAAGAATGAGGCCCGCGATGCAACGAAACCTTTCCACATGGGACAGCAGAGAAATGCGGGTCTTGCTCGGCGCCATTTTTCTGCTCATGCCTGCGTCGTGCATTCCCATGGCGTCCGCGGTCGGAGGCCAGTTGGGTAAAGCCATCGTCAGGGCGGCACGGCAGGACATGCCGGCGGAGGTGATGGAGCCGACGGAGCCCCAGAGGCTGGAACGTGCGGGCTTCTCGCTCCAGTTTCCGGGCAACTGGCAGATCGACACCCAGGGCGCGAACTATGACCCGGACCACATGTTCATCATCCAAGCCTCTCGGAGTGTCTTTGTCGGGTTCGAAATCTATGATCGGCAAGTGGACCCACGGTGGTTGCTCGCGGCACGTGTTGCGGCGATGACAGGGCAAGTTCTGCCGGGCGCAGAGCGGGAGGAGTTCCCGACCTGGGGTCAATACCGGGGACAGGGAGCCTTGCTCTATGGCAGGGCAATGGGCAAGACACCAGTAACAGTGCGAATTTTCGCGTTTGCTTGGGCCGGGCACACCGTGGCCGTAACGGAATACGCAAGCGACAATGACAGCCGCAACGTCGAGCCTGGGTTCCAAATGGTCGAGCAGACGTTCCGGGTCATGCGTGCCGAAAGTGTAGATCCGCGGCTTTCGCCTGCCGCCGGAAAGCTCAAGCAAGCCCGTGGCCTTTTCTTTGCCGGCCGCGCGGGCATGGCCGTCAGCCTGATCCTGCAGACCTTGAATGACTGCGATTCCGGCTGCGCTTCCCAGGATCGCGTCGCCGCCTGGCTGCTGCTCGGCTGCATCCGCGCCATCGGCGATCGGGACGGTGCCAAGAAGGCCTTCGCCAAGGCTCTCAGTCTGGACCGCAAGGCAGTTCTCGATCCCACCGTGGCAAACTCAAATGCCGTTGCAGCTTTCACGGAGGCACAGCAGGCATTCGCACCGGAGCTGGCTGCGCCCACGGCCCCGCCGCCCCCGTCCATCGCGGTCACCCCACCCGCGCCCACAACCGAGAGGTGACGAATCGCCCCGCAAGGTGGCATGAGAAATTGTGGCCATAGCTGAAAAAACTCACGGCGCCGGGGTAGCTACTTCGCCAACTCGCGCGCCAGTGTAGCCAGCGGCAAGGCGTCGATATCGGCGGTCACGTGCAGGCGTTCGTTGCCGGGGTAAACGACCAGTTTGCGCGTGGGGTGAAGGTCGGCACAGCCGGAGTGAAATCCCCGGCCGACCGCGGGGCGCAGGCTGCGCTTGACCTCGATGGCCCAGCTTTTTCCGTCGGGCCACACCAGCAGCAGATCGATCTCGGCGCCGCCACTGGTTCGGTAGAAGTAGCCCTGTACCCGGTCGGGCGCGCAGCGAAGCAGGGTTTCAACCACGAAGCCTTCGTAGCTCGCGCCCACTGCCGGGTGGCCGAGCAGCGCCTCCTTGTTCGCAATGTCGAGCAGCGCGTGCACGATCCCGCTGTCGCGCAAATAGACCTTGGGCGATTTGACCAGCCGCTTGCCGGCGTTGCTGTGCCAGGGCTGCAATCGGCGGACGAGCAAAAGATCAATGAGCAGGTCGAGGTAGTGGGCCGTGGTCTTGCCGCTGACCCCAAGGCTGCGCGCGAGGTCGGCGGTGTTGAGGATGCTACCCTGCTGGTGGGCCAGCATGGTCCAGAACCGGCGCAGAGTTTCGGCAGGAATGCGCGGCCCGAATTGCGCGATGTCGCGCTCGAGGTACGAACGAACGAAATCGCGGCGCCAGCGCAGGCTGCGCGTCTCATCTGTGGCAAGCACGCTGTCAGGAAAACCGCCGCGCACCCACAGCGCATCGATGCCGATTTTTGTGGAGCCGATTTCCAGAACGTCGAACGGGCCAAGTTCCAGGCAGGTGACCCGCCCGGCCAGCGTCTCGCTCGATTGCTTCAGTAGCTCCAGGCTGGCTGAGCCGAGTAGCAGGTAGAGTCCATTCTTCTTTCCCTTCAATCGCGCTCGGTCGATGGCCCCACGCAAGAGCGGCAACAAGCCGGGCACACGATGAATCTCGTCCAGGACTACGAGTTCCTTCTGGTGATCGTCGAAATAAAGCTCGGGCTGGGCCAGCTTGGCCCGGTCGCGCTCGGATTCGAGATCCAGGTACACCCCGCCCATCGTTTTGCTGACCTCCATGGCCAGGGTTGTCTTGCCCACTTGGCGGGGACCGAGCAGGATGACAGCCGAGGAATGATGCGTTGAAGAGACAAGTGATTTCAACATCCTACGAACTATCATCTATGCAATTATGGACATGTAGTCCTGTTTGGCAAGGATAATGTGTAGACAAATATCGCTGCCAGGCTCAGACAAGGTTCCGGGGCACGGCGGCTACACCTTCGGTCACCGTGACGATCGATCTTTGTACTTGAAGTGCAAAAGGCTGGTTGGCCTTTGTACTTGAAGTACAAGCGACTTGGGCTGGACCGGGCGCTCCCTGCGTTGTCACCGCAGAATTCCAGGGGTTCTTCCAACGAAACACGTCGCCGGGCGCGCGGCACGGGCCGTGCATAGGGAAGGGCCGAACCGCCCGAGAGGCGGCCAACCCCTTCTCGAAACCAGCCATGCGACAAAACATTTCCACAGCGCTTGCAACCGCCGCCCTGCTTGTCGGGCTTCCGCGACCTGCGGCCGCCCAGACTGAGGAAACGGTGTACGGGAATTTGCCGGTCGTGCTCGCACCTGCTCCTTCGCCCAAGCGCTTGCCCAGGTTTGGCGTGATGGCTGACGTTGGCCTGCCCGATGGCCTGATCGCCTCGCTCACAATTCGACCGTGGAAATGGCTGCGGCTTGCNNTCGGCCAGCTTCGAATATGGCGGCTATCAGGAGGGCGACGCCAACCCGCTGTCGAGGACGGTCGGGCTCGGCAGCAGCCCGGCGCTGCAACGGTTTGGCTACCAGTACATGAACGCGCACCTGGGCCTGGATTTCGGTTCGCGCCGCTGCGTCTTCTTCATTCACGGCGGCATCACCATGCTGCACGGCCAGATCCACAATCTCGATGCCTCGATCCCTGCCACCAACGCCGACAACGCGAGCGGCACAACCGAGGTGGTCGTGCGCCAGGACCCGAACGCCAAGGCGGTGGGACCGTCGCTCAAACTAGGGCTAATTGTCTACATTCGGTGAGGTGACTACCATGACCCTTCGAATCCTCTGCATTATCCCGGTGCTGGCCGCGCTGGCCTGCTCGCCTTCTTTCGAGGCCGATATGCCCGAAATCGATATCACTCAGCGTGGAGTGAAAATAGCGGGCGTGCCCCAAGCTGCGCTGGCCGGCGATACCTCGGTGACGACCTCTTTCACGTATTCGCTATCCGCATGGGCCAAGCGCCTGAATTCGGATGTTTGCGTTCATCACCTGACAATCGCCGCCAGTGGCAGCGTGCCCAACCTGGACTTCATCCAGCTCGCACGCGTGACCGCGGCCAACCCAGCCCGCGCGGAAAGCACAACCGAGCTTCTGAACTACGACCGGAGCCAGGCAGCGCCATCCAGTTCGGACATCGATGCCAGCATGGCAACACCCATCGACATCACGTCCATCTGGTCAGCCGACAAGGCGGTCATCGAACTGGATATGGCGGGACAACTGCCTGAACAGGACTGGACAGTCGACGTGACCCTCAGCCTTTCCGGCAGGATCACCTACGGATCCTAGCGACACGTGCGAGGTGCTGAAACACTTTGTGCGTTGTGATAACTTCCTCGCACTGCGATCTCACGGCGAGCAGAACCAAATTGGAGGTTTGCAATGTCATCATCTTCGCTTCGGGTTCTTGGCTTGATCGTCATTTTCGCCTGGGTGGCGGCTGGTTGCGGCAGTTCGAGCAGCAATTCCTGCCAGTTCAACAGCGACTGCAAGGGATTCCAAGTGTGCACCATGGGTACCTGCGGCGATGGTTGCCACACCTCTGAGGACTGTCCTGCTGGACAGAGTTGCGTGACTGCCGCCGACCAAACCAAGATCTGTCAGTTGCCCAGCGAAACTAACTGCGCGTTCAACACCGATTGCCCGGCGCCACTGATATGCGCCGTGGACCAGAGGTGCCGCAATCAGTGCCAGGTCAGTGTCGATTGCCCCTCCGGGCAGATCTGCACGACCGCGCAGACTTGTGCCGAGCCGAGCGAGGTGGATCCGAACAACAACCTTCCTGGGTCGGTCGGTGGTGCCAGTGGCTCCGACGGTGCGGCGGGCGCTACCGGTGGCTGCCCAGTTGGAGCCGAGACCTGTCCGTGTTTCGCCAACTATACGTGCAACGCGGGCCTGACCTGTGCTTCCAGTCTGTGTGTCCGTTTGGGTGCGGGGGATGCCGGCGGGGGCAAGGTTGAAATCGGCGGAGCATGCATACTCAACAGCGACTGCAACTCGCCGCTGGTGTGCTCCATGGGCAGGTGCCACGACGTCTGCCACACCTCGGCGGACTGCCCAGCAGGACAGAGCTGCATTGCTGCGAGCGATCAATCGAGAGTGTGTCAACTTCCCATCGAAACGCAATGCGCGTACACGAGCGATTGTCAGACACCGCTCATTTGCGCCGTGGATCAGCGATGCCGCAATCAATGCCAGACCAATGTGGATTGCCCCTCTGGGCAGACCTGCACCACCACGAAGACCTGCGCTAACCCGAGCGAGGTAGATTCGAACAACAACCTTATCGTGCCCGACGGTGGTGTCAGTGGCTGAGGTGGCACCGCGGGCGCTAGCGGCAGTGGCTGCCCAACTGGAGCCGAGAGTTGCGCATGCTATCCGAATGACACGTGCAGGCCATTGCGGGAGATTGATACTCACCCACGGCCGGGGCGGGCTGAACGGCCTTGCCCTGGCGTACGCAATCACGTACTCTTGCAGTGAGGGAGATCGGCATGACCACCATCACCGCCACCGAGGCTCGCATGCGCTTGTACAGCTTGGTTGACCAGACAAGGACTTCGCACGAGCCGGTGCTCATCACCGGCAAGCGCGGTGGGGCCGTGTTGCTGTCGCAAGGGGACTGGGCGGCAATTCAGGAGACGCTGTATTTGCTGTCGGTGAAGGGCATGCGCGAGTCGATCCGCAAGGGGCTCAAGACGCCGCTGCGCGCCTGCAGCCGGGAACTGCGCTGGTGAAGTGGCAGGTCTACTTCACCACGCTGGCAGCCAAGGACGCGAAGAAACTGGCTGCGGCCGGGCTTCGGGCCNNCTTGCCGGTGCGCTGTCCAGGCGGATCAATATCAAGCACCGACTCGTCTATCAGGTCCTGGACAAGCAACGGATCGTGAAGGTCCTGCGCATGTGGACGCACTACGAGTAGGGGCGACCCGCGGTTGACCGGATCGTTTCTGCCGAACGTAGGCGCGGCCTGGCGGTCGCCCGCGCCCCCGCGACAACCCGTAGGGGCGACCTGCGGTCGCCCCGCTCGCCTGGGGTCTTGCACAATCTGTAAACGGCCCGGCTGGCGTTTGTACAGGAAGTACAATTTCGTGCGACCTCAGCCGCCCGATCCTGCTCGATCTTGGTGGTATCGCGTGCCTGGCGGCGGTGGCATGGCGTTTGCTGTTGTACCGCGCGACCACCAACAAAGGAGAGCGCCATGCTGCCGCGCAGGGATTCACCATGGCCGTCACGCTGTGATACCGTCGCAGTCTGCCAACCAGAGACCTGGAGGTTTGAGATGTCCGCATCGTGGCTACGTCTTCTCGGTTTCATCATGGTTTCAGCATGGCTCGTGATCGGCTGCAGCGGACCGAGCAAGATCGAGGTGGGTGGCACTTGCGTGATGAACAGCGACTGCAACCAGGGCTTGGTGTGCACCTGGGGCAAGTGCCACGCTGCGTGCCATACATCGGCCGACTGTCCCGCGGGAGAGAGTTGCATCACTGCCAGCGACCAATCGACAGTATGTCAGCTCCCCGTCGAAACGCATTGCATATACGACAGCGATTGCTCGATACCGCTGAAGTGTGCAGCGGATCAGCGATGCCACAATCAATGCCAGACGAATGTGGATTGCCCGACCGGGCAGAGCTGTACGACAACGAAAGCCTGCGCCGAGCCGAATCAGGTGGATTTGAACAACAACCTTATTGCGGCCGACGGTGGTGTCAGTGCCTCGGGCGGTGCTTCGGGCACTGACGCCGCGGCTAGCTGCCTGGCGGGAGCAGAAGGTTGTTCCTGTTACGCGAATGCCACGTGCAACACGGGCCTGACCTGTGCGTCCAATCTTTGCGTCAAATTCAGTGCCGGCGGCGGTGCGGGCGGAACCGCGGGTGACGCCAGGGCAACCGGCGGGAGTACGGGCACCGGTGGAGTTGCGCCTACTGGAGGAACAGATGCAGGCACAGTGATCGAGACGGGCGGCATGGGTGGCGCAGCCGGAGGCACGACCAGCCCGGATGGCGGCTGCCCAGCCGGGTCGGAGACTTGTGCGTGCTACGGAAATGGTACGTGCAACGGGGACTTGCTTTGTCTGTCCAATCTTTGCGTCAGACCGCTGACGGGCGGTGCTGTTGGGGCGGGCGGCACGTTGGGCGCCGGGGAGGCGGTGAATACAGGGGACGCCATCGGCAGCGGAGGCGCGTCGGGTACGGGCGGTTCGAGGACAAACCCTGATGCTTCCCCAGATCTTCTGGCGGACGGGCCTTTGGCAGCGTCGGGTTCCGATGTCGTTCTGGGGACGGGACCTGATTCCCGCGCGGACACGACTAGCGGAACGAGGGAAGCGGGTGGCAGCGCGGGTTCGATGGGGACGAACGCAAGCCTTTGGAGCGAGATAACAGTGCCAACGAGTTTTTGTGACTGGGACAGCAACTCTGCCGAAGTGGGGGCACATTTCTGGTCCGATGTGGACGGCAGCGTGGTGGCGGTGCGGTTCTACAAGGATCTTCGGAACAAGAGTCCACATTCGGGGCGCTTGTGGACTGACGCAGGCGTCTTGCTGGCGGAGGTGCCATTTGTGTCTGAGACCGATTCAGGGTGGCAAGAGGCGGCGTTTTCGGCGCCCATTCCCATTGTGGCGGGCACCCGGTACGTGGTTTCTTTCCACTCGACTACCGGGTACTCCTACGATCCTTGGGTGAACGTAGACAGTGCGCCCTTGCATGCAGACGGCGCCTACTACTGCTACGGCGATCCGCCCTGTTTCCCCAGCAGTTACTATGGTGTGAACTACTGGGTCGACGTGGTCTTCTCGACGGCGCTGATCGCAGTACCACCGGACTCAGGGGCAAAGGAGGTCTCTTCGCCCGACCTGGCAGTGGCTTCATCCGTTGATGCTTTCGTGGCGGCATCGGGTTCCGAGGTTGGTGTGGGGACGGGACCAGACTCTGGCGCAGGTGGAGCGGCGGGCAC
Organism: Myxococcales bacterium; assembly: GCA_003157315.1. The sequence goes on from PMJE01000492.1 coordinate 9,322, forward strand.
GGGTGGCAGCGGAGGCTCGACGGGGACGAATGCGAGCCTCTGGGACGACACCGCAGTGCCATCCAGTTTCTGCAATTGGGATCCCGGACCAGTCGAGATCGGCACGGAATTCTGGTCAGATATACCGGGCAATGTGGTGGCAGTGCGATTCTACAAGGACCCTCTCAACACCGGACTTCATTCTGGACGGTTGTGGACCGCGGCAGGGGCGCTGCTTGCGGAGGTGACGTTCACTGCGGAGACAGCCTCAGGGTGGCAGGAAGCACCGTTCGCGGCGGCCGTTCCTGTTACGGCTGGCGCGCGATATGTCGTGTCCTTCCACTCCACCACCGGATACTCCTATGACAATTGGTCGAATGTCGATAGGGCGCCGCTGCACGCCGACGCCGGGTACTACTGCTACGGGGAGCCGCCTTGTCTCCCCAGCGGCGTTGGCGACAACTACTGGGTTGACGCTGTCTTTTCGCAGTAGCTTCCGACCGTGGGTTTGGGAGGTCGTGGGAGTTGGGGTGCTAGGCGCCCGGACGCGGGCGTTAGGGTAGGGGCGACCTGCGGTCGCCCAGCTCGCCTGGGGTTTTGCACAATCTGTACAACGGTCCGGTTGGCATTTGTACACGAAGTACAATTTCGTGCGACCTCAGCCGCCTGATCGGGCAGCGGCGGAACGGTGAATACAGGGGGCGCTGTCATGGGTCCCGACGCAAGTGTGGGCACGGCACACGACTCCGGAGTGGACTTGGCTTTCGCAGACGCGCCGACGAATGTCCCTGTTGATGCGGGAACAGGCGCTGACACGAGCGCCAGTGGCGGTGCAGGTGGCGCAGGCGGCACGACCGCCACGGGTGGAACCACAAACACGGGTGGCACCACGACGACCGGCGGCATCACGAGCACGGGTGGCGCTGCCGCGACCGGCGGCATACCGAGCACGGGCGGAAGCACATCCAGCGCGCCAGACGCGGCAGTGGACAGCCCCGCCGCAGCCGACGCGACGACCACGCCAAGCCAAACCGTGGCGCTCTTCCAT
>PMJE01000180.1 GCA_003157315.1 Myxococcales bacterium
GCCGGAAGGAAGGAGATCCTCATGAAGATCTGGCTGGTCGCAGTCGCATTGTTGGCGGCAACAACCGCCAGCGCAGCTCCGAAGAAGGCTGCCAAGGAAGCAGCGGCGAAGTCGGCTGTTGATCCCAACACGGCCGTGGCCAAGACCCACGGTGGCAAGGTCTGGGTGGTGTCAGATTCCATCCCGACGGTCGAGGGAGAGGCGCTGGAGAAATGGCTAGCCGCACACCCCTCGAACGCTGAGCTCGTCCGCAAGGGCAACGAGGATCGGTGGCCAATCAATTTCCTGGCGGTGTTCAAGAAGCCGCCAGCCAAAGGACCGATAACCATCATGTTGGTCGACAAGAAGGAGCCGAAAATCATTGTCGATCAGTTCTCGCCGCAGACGCCTGGGAGCGCCTTGGTCTACCAGGAAGGCTACGACCTGGAACANNTCATCCGGGTGGGACAGCTCATCAACAAGAAGTTCCAACTCTACGCGAGCGGCGAGATAGCCCTCAAGTAGCCGGTCACGGCGCGCAACGACTAGAAGGTCGTTCCTGCGCCACCATGCTACGATTGCGTCCTCTGCCCGAATGGGCGCAGGCGAAGTCATTGGCTACCGACCGCGAGCGCACAGCCGCAAGACCCCGACCTCGCCCTGGCGATGAGCTGTGCCTGTCCGTTGACCGTCTGGCCTACGGGGGCGAGGCGGTGGGCCGTCACGAGGGTTTGGTGGTGTTTGCTTCAGGCGCGGTGCCAGGCGAAACCGTGCGTGTGCGCATTCGTCGGGTGCAGCGCCGGCATGTGGAAGCAGATGTCATCTCGGTGGAGGCAGCCTCGCCCGAGCGTGTGACACCCCGATGTGTGCACTTCGCGCAAGGCTGCGGCGGTTGCATCTGGCAGCATGTGGACTACGCGAGCCAGCTGCAAGCCAAGCTGGCCGCCGTGGGTGACAGCCTGGAGCGGCTGGCCGGGCTGCATGACTTGCCTTTGCGCCCCATTATTCCCGCGCCGAGTCCCTGGCACTACCGCAACAAGATGGAGTTCGCATTCCACCCCGATGGCGTGCTCGGCCTGCATCAGCGCGGGGCCTGGCACAGCATCCTGCCCCTTCACGAGTGTTTTCTGGCGCTACCCCTGACCGTCGCTCTGGTCAAGGCCGCGCAGGCATTTGCCCGCGAAGCTAATCTGTCGCTGCACGACCCGCGTACCCATCAAGGGATGCTGCGCGAACTGGTGGTGCGCCACAGCCGCGGCACCGGGGAAACCATGCTGGGCATTGTCACCAGCCCGGGACCCTTCGACGATGCCGCCGCCATGGCCGAATGTCTGGCAGCGGTCGACGAAAGCGTGAAGAGCGTGGTGCGCAGCATTCGCGCCTCGTCGGACACCTCAGCGCCTTTGCAACGGACCACCCTGCTGCGCGGCCAGGATCACATCACCGAAATCGTTGGCGGCCTGCGCTTCAGCATAGGGGTGGACACTTTCTTCCAAACCAATTCCGCGCAAGCCGAGGCTCTGGTGGCACTGGTCCGCGAACTGGCCGGTGAGGTGGCCGGGGCGCTGGCCATCGACCTCTACTGTGGCGTGGGCATGTTCACCCTGGCGCTGGCCTCGGCAGGCGCCAAGGCGGTGGGCATCGAGTTGTCGGCCAGCTCGGTCGAGGCGGCGCGTGCCAATGCCCACAGCAATGGCCTGGACGACGCCCGCTTTCTTGCCGGTGACGCCCGCAGTGTCCTGCCCCAGGTGCTGGCCGAACATGGGGCCCCGCGCGTGGTGGTGCTCGATCCGCCGCGAGCCGGCGCTGGGGGAAAGGTCATGCGGCGAATTGCCCGCGCCGGGCCCGCACGAATCATCTACGTGTCGTGCAATCCCACCACGCTGGCCCGCGATCTCATCGAACTGGAGCCCTTCGGCTATCGCGTCGCTGTGGTGCAACCTCTCGACCTGTTTCCCCAGACCTACCACGTGGAGACCGTGGTCGCGCTGGATCGCCATGCTATCCTGACCCCGTCGGCTCAGCCCTCTTCGCGTGAGCCGGAATGAATCTCCCCATGTCATGAAGCGTGCGCGCAACCCAGTCTCCCTGCCGGGTATCCTGAAAGGGATCCCACGCGGCTTCGACGCCAAACCGATCTGGGCGCAGATCAACGTGACCTGGCGATGCAACCTCCATTGCCACTACTGCACCGAGTACGACAACAGCAAGGGCGACGTCCCAGCATCCGCGATCTATGCCCGCATCGACCGGTGCAAGGAGTTAGGTGTGATTCACACGGATCTCATCGGCGGCGAGCCGCTCTTGCATCCGGACATCTTCCCCCTCATGCGCCACGTGGTGCGCAGCGGGATGTCGACCGGAATGACCACCAATGGATTTCTCCTCAGCGAAGACAAGCTGGACGCTCTTATCGACCTCGGCATGGGCCGCATCCAGATCTCGGTCGATTGCCTGAACCCGTCGCCGGAAACGCCCAAATCGCTGCGAACCTTGCGCAACAAGATCGACATGGTCGCGCGCCGGGGCCTGTGGTTCTTCGTCGCGGCGGTGCTGTGCCCTGAGACACTGGACGAGGTGATTCCCCTGGCCGAGCACTGTTTCGAGCTGGGCGTGCCGATCTTCTTCTCCTTGGTCCACGAACGCGGCCGGCTGCAACCGGGGCCACTCGACCAACGCTACCTGGAGAAGCTGCGCTGGTTGAGACAGAAGAAGCGCGAGGGTAAACCCATTTCCAACCCATACTATCTCATCCGCTATTTTGAACGCGCGCTGGCTGGCCAACCCATGCAGTGGACGTGCCTGGGCGGAAACAAGGCTTTCTACGTTTCCCCGGAGGGCGATTTTCACTACTGCTACCACGTCGCGCCTCTGCGCCCCTTTGCCGAGGTCACCGCGCAGGACATCCGCAGCCTGCGCGGCCACAAGGGCTGTGAGGACGGCTGTGGCGTCGACTGCATGATCCGGACCTCGCTGCCCTTCTCCAGGCGGAGCTGGGTGATTGGGCACGAAATCGCCGAGCGAGTGCGCGGGCTCGGCAGCCGGCTCGGGCGGGCTCGCTCGAAATCCATGGCGCCGAGCAATGCCTCTACAACCCCGACGCGGCGGACATGAACAGTTGCCCTTGAGGAATCACCGCCCAGCCATGAGCCGAGGCATTCGGGAGGTCTCGGCGCGTGACCGAGTCTACGCTGCCGGCTCCTGGACGCCGTCAGCCGGCCTGGCGAAACGCGGGCTGAACACGACCCAGCGGTTCATTGGGTAGTTCCAGGCGAGATAAACCAGCGCTGCCACCACCAGCTTGGACGCGGGATAGGGCAGACCGAGGAAGCGCGTGAAGATCCAGACCCCACCGGTGTGCAGCCCGGACGCGGCCACCTGGACCAAGACAAAGCGAAGAAACTGCCAGGAGCGCGGCTGCCAGGAGGCCTGAAAAGTCCACCACCGGTTGATGGAGAAGTTGGAGAGCGAGCCGACGATCGTCCCGATCCAGGTCGCC
>PMJE01000074.1 GCA_003157315.1 Myxococcales bacterium
GTGCCGCAGGTGGTGGACTGAGTCACGGTGCAAAGGCCGTGTGGATCCGCGGCGTTGTCGGCGACGGCAGCACAGATCCCGGGGGTTGCGGGAAGATTGCAGGCCATACACGCGCCCGAGCATGCGTTCTCGCAGCAGACGCCCTGGGCACAGAAACTCGACTGGCACTCCGTCCCCACACTGCAGTTCGCCCCATTGGGCTTGAGTCCGCAACTAGCATTCGCGCAGTAGTTTCCGGTCACGCATTGTGCGTCGCTGGCACAGACATCGTAGCAGGTACTTCCGTTGCACAGGAATGGGCTACAGGGACGCGAACGTGAGGCCACACACTGGCTCGATGCGTTGCACGTGGATGGCGGCGTGTAGACCCCGGACACGCAGCTTTCTATGCCGCATGAGGTTCCCGCCGCGTAGTTCTGGCAGTTCCCGGTGCCGTCGCAGAAACCGTTGGTCGAGCAGGAGGCCACGCCCAGGTCCTTACAAGTGCTGCGCGGGTCAGGACCGTCGACGGGCGCGTTCAAGCATCGTCCGGGCGAGCCGGCCGTGTTGCAGCTCCGGCATGCTCCGGTGCAGCTACTCTCGCAACACACGCCGTCCACGCACTGGCCCGACACGCATTGGCTGGCGGCCGCACAAACATGCCCGATCTGCCCTTGGCCGCAGGTACCGGTGGTCACCCCGTTGATGGTTTGCGACGAGCACTGGTATCCGTCCTCGCAGTCCTGGTCGGTCGTGCAAGTGTTGGTGCACGCGTTGTTGGCNNGGCGTGATCTCTGACAGGCCCGCGCAAGAGGAAGGGCCGCACACCGTGTTTTCTGAATAGCGCGCGCACGAACCAAAGCCATCGCAAACGCCGCTCAGGCCGCAGGTGCTGGCGAGGCTGGCGATGCAAGCCGAGTCCTTCACGTTCGCAGGAACGGGTTCGCAGCGGCCCGCCGATCCGGTCTGGTTGCACGAAACACAGTCGCCAGCGCACGCGGAGTTGCAGCACACTCCGTCCACACAAAAGCCCGAGGCGCAACCATCCCCGGATGTGCAGTCCGCGCCGTTGGCGCTCTTGCCGCAACTGCCGGCCACGCATTGGTGTCCGGCCGAGCACTGGGCGTCGCTCGTGCATGGGGAAGAGTCGCAGAGGTGGGTGGTCGCATCGCAGGTGTAGGGTGGGCAAGGCTGGGAAATCGGCTGGGCGTCAGAGCAGGTGCCCTTGCCGTCGCAGGTGAGGATGCCGGTTGCGCTGTCCCCGTTACAGGTACCGGCCTTGCAGCGGGTGCCCTGCACCCAAAGGCGACAGGCGCCCTTGCCGTCGCAGGTTCCGTCCTTCCCGCAAGTCGCGGGCGTGCTGGCGGCGCAGACCGAGGGATCGTTGGGTGTAGCCTCCCACGGAACCGCGGCACAAACACCAAGCGAGTTGGGAAGATTGCAGGCCATGCAGGTCTGCCCACAGGCCATGTTGCAACAGACCCCGTCCGCGCAGAATCCGGTCCGGCATTCCCGATCGCAGCTACAGGATTCAGCCGTTCCCTTGGACTGGCTGGGCGTTTCCGCCGGGCAAGTGTGGGGCGTGGCAACGTCGGCGGCCTTGCCATCGTGCCCCCCGCCATCGCCCAGGACCTCTTTGTTGAACTGGGCCGGCGTGCACCCAACCGCGGCCAAGGCAACATACACAAAAGCAAAAACTGGCTTCCTCATGGATCGTCCCCCGCGTTTTGTCGATCGTCAGCTCGAACAGTAGCCATACTCTTTGCCCCGCATCGTGCAGGCCACGCCGCTTGCACACCCAGTGGTGAGGCTGCAGACCTGCTTGCAGACGCCTGCCACGCAGGTGTGCTTCGGCAGGCAGTCGCGCGCAGTGGTGCAAGATGTTTGGCTGCCCCCGGATGAGTACTCACATACGGTCTGGCTTTCCGTCGGTTCAGGTAGGGTCAGGTCAGGGGAAACCAGGTAGCAGTATTGGGCCCCGGGATGGTCCCCCGCCAATGGGCAACCGACACCGCTGCTGTCCACAGGGTTGCAGCAGGTCGTCGCGCACGACTGGCCGCGCGGGTCACAGACACTGACGCTGAGGCTGCCGCCCGAATAGAGTGGACGCTGGCCACAAGGCGTGCCACCGAGGCAATCGTCCGAGCTGGCACAAAGCTGGAAGCAAAAGTGCGACGCTGCCCCGGAGTTGGGCGGCAGGCATATGTTGCCAGGGATACAATTATCGGTTTGATCTGGAGTGCCAGCAGAATAGGTCGTGCACTGTTCAAAAGGACTAGCTTGCGTCACGCTGGGCATGGGGACGCAGGCGGCCACGGGGCTGACGCCGGCAGCGACCCATGTGCACTTCTTGCCGCACCAGTCGCAGTCGCCGCTTTGGCAGACCGGATCGCAGCCTACCGTAGGCACGATGGTTGAAGAGCACGCGGTGACGGGCGGGGAACAGGGCGCGCTCGCGTCGGGCGGGCCGGAGCCCCCGGTGTCCGTGGTGCCGCCGGTTCCCCCGGCGCCTGCGGCGTCACCGACGATGGGCTCAAAATTCGCCTTCGTGCAAGCAACCGTCCAGACCAACAGGGCGGCCAAACAGCTCGACCATAGCAGGTGGTTTTTCATGAGTCAGTCGTCCGGTGGTGCAGCGCCCCAGCGGCCGGGATTCTGCCACAGGATTCCCCGCAAAGCGAAAAGGGGTATTGTGCGGGACGCCCACGTGCTTGCCTACCCGCTAAGAGCGACCAAAATATCGCGGATGAAACATCCCATCATCGCCTCAGTCTTCCGGCCGGTTGTCGTTTCAATCGTCGCCCTCATGGTCGGCCAGTGCTCGAAGACCAGGGGATCCGCCACCGCCCGGCCTTCCGCGTCCGCTCCCGGCGCAGCCGTCCAGCTCCCGATTGGCATGAACCTCGCTCCCATCAACGACTACAGTCCCGGCTTTCCCTTCAAGAACCTCATGTGGGGGGCGCGCCCGTGGGAGACCCACAACCTCGACGGAAGCGGCCCCTACAACACCGGGGTGGCCAGCCAGTTCCAGCTCGACGCCGATGGGTACCCGCTGGAAGTGCCATATCAACCTGCCGGCGTGACGCAGCCCCAGATGGTGTTCACGATTATTCCGAACGTCACCGAAGCCGGCCGCTACGTCGTGCTCTACGACGGAGAAGGCGAAGTTACCGCAGCGCTAGGCAGCAAGGTCGTCTCCTCCGCCCCTGGCCGCGTCGTGCTGCAACTGGCTTGCCGGACAAACGACGGTTCGTACGAAGCCATTGCCATCAAGCGCTCCAAGAAGGGCAATCATGTGCGCAACATTCGCATCCTTGC
>PMJE01000173.1 GCA_003157315.1 Myxococcales bacterium
CGCGCCGGTCCCCGACCCGACTGCTCCCGCGCAACCTTCACCTACTGCGCCGGGCGGTGACCGAAGTCGTAGTAGTGCCAGTACTGGACGAGAACCGAGACCGCCCGCGAGATGAGCCGCGGATTGAGCTTCCAAGCCGCTTTGAGAATGCGAAAGAACATTGCACGCACAGGGCTGGGCACGCGAAAGAGGAAGTGCCGAAGGATCCGAAACAGGAGAAACACACGGTGGAAAGTCTTCTTCCGGGTGGAGTAGAGGTCGGTCAGGTAGCGCACGTTTTCGAGCCACCGGATCATGCGCGGCTCGAACAGCGCCGGCTCATACAGGCGCCTAAACAGGTCACGGTGCCCTTGGTAGAGTTCTTCCATGCTCATTCCCTTGGGAATGATGTTGGTCGTGTCGTGCCAGAAGCCCCGGAAATCTTCGGCCAGCCGATGCTCCTCCTGCATACGGCGATAGAGCGCGGTGTTCTTCGGCGCGTTGAGCACACTGATGGAGGCAATCGGGCTGGAGGTGGCGGTCAGGAAATGCTCGATTTCCCCGAATACCGCCGGTGTGTCGTGGTCGAAACCCACAATCATGCCGACGAACGGTACGATTCCGTAGCTCGATATGCGCGGCAGCACCTCGAAGGGATCGTAGCGGGCCATTTGACCTTTGTTCACCTCTTCCAGACACTCCCGGCTAGTGGTCTCGACTCCTAGGAAAATGACGCTGAAGCGGGCATCGGCGAGCAGCTTGAGGACCTCATCATCTGACCCGATCATGACTGTCGCCTGGGTGCTGAACGACAGCGGCCGATCCAGACTGCGGTTGTAGGCAATGAGCGCCTGCAGCAGCTCGACCGTGAACTTCTTGTTGATGAAGAAGTTGTCATCGGAAAAGAACACGGTCTCGGCACCGGCGACTGCAGCGGCCTTCACTTCGGTGAGGATCTGCGGGATGGATTTGCTGCGGCGCTGGCGGCCGGCCACGCCCACCACGTCGCAAAAGTCGCAGTTGTTCGGGCAGCCGCGCGTGGTTTGCACCGAAAAGTAGAGATAGTCGCGGGCGCGAACATAGGATAGCGCGGGCGCCGGGACGTCCTTCATGTCGGTGAACCCGGTCTGCTCATACACCGGCTTGGGCTGGCCCGCGTGCCAGTCGCGCAGAAACCGGGGCCAGGTGTACTCGGCCTCGCCGATGAATAGGTGGTCGGCGAGCGGGCCAGCGCTCTCGCGGTTGATGGTGGCCCAGATGCCTCCGACCGCCACCGGGGTGCCGCGTTCGCGGAACTTCGCCGCGATGATCTGCATGCGCTCGGCCTGCAGCGTGTAGCCCGTGATGGCAACTAGGTTGCAAGGCTGCTTCCAGTCGATGGGTTCCAGATTCTCATCGCAGAATACGTAGTCGATCTCGACCTCGGGCGGCGTCAGGGCGATCAGGGTGAGAAGAGCGGCATTCGGCATCAGGGTCTTGTGCTTGCCCACGATGTCGAGCGTTCCCTGCATGGCCCAGAAGTTCTCCGGGCTCTTGGGATTGATGAGGTAGATGACCTTCTTCATGGAAGCCTCGACGCCCTAGCCGACTTTGGGATCGTCGACCGGGCGGCCGAAGCGCGTACGGGCAAGATCCGACCGGCGTGGCACGTGGGTTCCGTCGGCCATCTCCTTGCTGACCACTTTCTGCAGCAGCTTGTACATTCGATGGGTCTGCGGTTCATCGCGGTAAAATGCGTTCCAGGCCCAGTGGTACAGTTCCATCAGTCGGTTGGGACTCATGTGGCGCGGCTGGTAGACTACATGATCCGCAGAATAGAGGTCCCAGTCTGAACTCAAGATGCGCCCTTCCCTTACCAGGTCGTCGCGCGCCCGGGTGTGCGGGAAGGGTGTCAGCACGGTGAACTCGGCGAGGTCGAGTTCGATCTCGAGAAGGAAATCGATCAGGCGTTTGATGTCGTCTTCCGTCTGCTCGTCCAGACCAAGCAGGATGGTGCCCTCGACCGCAATGCCGTGGGCGTGGTAGCGGGCGATGCGTCGGCGAATGAAGTCCGAGGTATCGAATACCGCCTGGTAGACGTACCAGGCGCCGGCTTGCGCGGCCAGATCCAGCACCTGGTCGTCGTCCTCGATGGGGTGACAACACCACTTCTTCTTGAGGGGAATCATCGCGCGGAAGAGATCCATCTCCCACTGCTTGTCCTGGGCGAGAGAATTGTCGACGATGAACAGCCGGTTGTTGTCGATGCCGGCCAGCTCTTCCACTACCCGGTCAAGCGGCCGCGGTCGAAAACATCGACCGCCCAGGTAGTTCACTGAGCACGGGTAACAATTGAAACGACAGCCGCGCGAGGCGTGGAAAAGATCCACCATGCGGATGCCCTTGTAGTTGTACAGCTCACGCCGCAGGATCGACCGGCGTGCAGGGCCAATCTGCTCAGTGGGCGCCGGGGAATCGAGAAAGTCGTAAATCGGCTTGAGCCGCCCGGCGCGCAAATCGGCAAAGACTTGCTGCATGCGGCCTTCGGCTTCGCCGAGAAAAACCGCATCGGCGTGGGTCTGGGTTTCTTCGGCGTGCAGCATGGTGGCGATGCCACCAAAGATGACCGGTATGCCCCGGCGCCGGTATTCATCGGCGATCGCCCAGCCGCGCTTGACCTGACTGGTGAGCATCATGGAAATGCCGACAAAATCACTCGCATCGTCGAATGTGAGTGGTTCGACGTTTTCGTCAATGAACTCCACATCCACGTCTGCGGGCAAAGTGGCGGCGAATACCACCGGACCATGCGGGGGCAAGTGAAACTCGGTTTGCCCGGTCAGCTTGGGCCACTTGGGATAGATAAGGCGAAACCTCACGCGCAACTCCTGCGGGCAATCGCCGACGCGACCGCAGGGTTAGGCTAGCACGACAAACCCACTTGATCATTCGTGGTCTACCAAACTCATGTCTAGCTGGTAGCCGCCGGCACCGGGCACACGCAGGTTGACTGCGGGAAAGAATCCTTCTGTGGCGGTGCCAAGCAGATCAATCTCGCGAGTAAGGTGCACCTCGCGATAGGTACGAATCACGCGCGGTCTATCCGCGCGCAGCACCACGTCGGTGGTTTCGCCTTCCCGCGACCAGCGGCACACGGTTTCTCAGGGGAACAAGACAAGTATCGCGCGCATGGCTACTGGGGCGGTTCGAACTGCTGGTCGGGGATGGCTCTGTCGAAGTGGGCGTCTTCGATCCATTGGCTTGAGTCGCCCGCTGGCAATTAGTAAACTCCTCTAACCAACAACCTGGGCCGCGAAATCATCTGGCCGGTGACCCCGTGGCACTGCCGGCCGGCGACCTTTGCGGCCAGCGAAGAACTGAGCGCATGCCCCAGACCACACCCGCGTATCCCTTCCTTGATCCAGATCTGTCTGTCGATGAACGCGTCGAGGACCTAGTCTCACGGCTGACCCTGGGAGAGAAGGCCCAGCAAATGCTGCATTCAGCGCCCGCGATCCCGCGTCTGGGCGTGCCCGCGTACAATTGGTGGAACGAGGGGCTGCACGGGGTGGCGCGGGCTGGAATTGCCACGGTCTTTCCCCAGGCCATCGGCCTGGCCGCCATGTGGGATGTCGCGCGGCTGCACGAAGTGGCAGCGGCGATTGCCGACGAGGCGCGCGCCAAGCACCACGAGTACGCGCGCAAAGGCGACCGCGGCCTGTACAAGGGACTCACGCTCTGGGCCCCCAACATCAACATCTTTCGCGATCCTCGCTGGGGACGCGGGCACGAGACCTACGGCGAGTGCCCATTTCTAACCTCGCGCCTGGCCGTGGCCTTTTGCCGCGGCTTGCAAGGCGACGATCCGCGATACCTGAAGGCGGTGGCGACGCCCAAGCACTTCGCGGTGCACAGCGGTCCCGAGGGCCTGCGCCACAGCTTCGACGCCAAGGTCAGCCAAAAGGACCTGCGCGAAACCTACCTGCCCGCTTTCCACGCCTGTATCACCGAGGCCAAGGCCGAAAGCATCATGGCCGCCTACAACCGCACCAACGGTGAGCCCTGCTGCGGCAGCCCCACCCTTTTGCGCAAAATCTTGCGGGAGGAATGGGGTTTCGGCGGTTTCGTGGTCAGCGATTGCTGGGCCATCCAAGATTTCCACGAGAGCCACAGGGTTACCAACAGCTTCGCGGAATCGGCGGCGCTGGCCGTGCACTCAGGCTGCGACCTAAACTGCGGCTGCGCCTACGGTCACATTCCCGCTGCGGTGGCCGCTGGGCTTGTTCGCGAACAAGATCTCGATACCTGCTTGCGCAGGCTTTTCCGCGCGCGCATGCGTTTGGGCATGTTCGATCCGCCCGAGCGTGTGCCTTACGCGTCCATTCCCTATGAAAACAACGACTGCGATCAGCACCGAGCCCTAGCCCGCGCTGCGGCCTCGGCATCAATGGTACTGCTCAAGAATGAGCGCGGGCTTCTGCCGCTGCGCAAGGATCTGCGTAGCATCGCGGTCATCGGTCCCAACGCCTACGACCATCAGGTGCTTTGCGCGAACTACAGCGGAACTCCGTCGCGTGCGGTGACTCCGCTCGAGGGAATCCGTGCTGCGGTCTGCACACAAACCAAGGTTTGGTACGCCCCGGGTTGCAAGCGGCAAGGGACGGCGACCGATGGCCTGGACTGCGCCGGACACCTGGCCGAAGCGGTGAGCATCGCTGAGCGCGCCGACGCGGTCGTGCTCTGCCTGGGACTGTCCGCCGAGATCGAAGGCGAGCAAGGGGATGCGGGCAACTCGGAGGCGGCGGGGGACAAGTTGGACCTGGAGTTCCCCGGCCTGCAACCGCGCCTGCTGGAAGGCATCGTGGCGCTGGGCAAGCCCACCGTGCTNNAGCGCACTCAATCTCGGGTGGGCCCACGAAAATGTGGGCGCCATCATTCAGGCCTTCTATCCTGGTGAAGAGGGCGGCAGCGCCCTGGCCGACATCCTCTTCGGCGATGCCAGCCCTGCTGGCCGCCTGCCCGTCACCTTTCCGCGCTCGCTGGCGGACGTTCCTGACTTCAAGGACTACAGCATGAAGGGACGCACCTACCGCTACTTGGAAAAGCCGCCGCTCTATCCCTTCGGCTACGGCCTTTCCTACACCAGCTTTCTCTATCAGGACATCGCTGTCTCCCCGGCGTCCATCCCAGCGGGGGCCAGCGCGTCCGTGTCGGTCACGGTGAAAAACCTGGGCAGCCGGCCGGGCGACGAAGTGGTGCAACTCTACTTGGCCGATCTGCAAGCTTCCTGTCGCGTGCCCCATCACAGCCTGCGCGGTTTTGCACGCGTGCATCTCTTGCCGGGTGAGGCCCGCCGCATTGCTTTCGAGCTTTCTCCGCGCGATCTTTCGCTCATTGATGATCGCGGCCTTCGCGTGCTGGAGCCGGGCCGCTTCCGCGTCAGCTTGGGTGGCAGCCAGCCTGATCCGCGTAGCCAGGAGCTGACCGGGCAGGCCCCGCTGTTCGCCGAGTTCGAGGTAGTGGGGGCGGCCGCCGAGTTGCCGTACTAGCCCAGGCTAGACCAACTGCAGGAAGTAGCTTGGCCCTGGGTAGGCGGGTGTCCCACCTCTGCCACAGCGGCCGTGCAGGGCTTGCGCGTAGGTTGACCGCGTGCCCCGCGCAGAACTGAACCTTTTGGAAACGAGACACGGCGGTCGGAATCTAACCAGACGACATGAAAAGGGTGAATTGGCAGCCCGGGCTTAAGTTTTTGCCAATGCCTGCCGATGCCACAACAATGGGAGAAGGGACTGCTATCCACGACTCGAAAGAATCGTGTGTGGGGGAAGGCTGGCAGTCCCGTAGCTGAAGCATGAACGACCTCGTACCTCACATTCGCGTGGTGGCTGCCGTGATCGAGCAGCAAGGGCGATACCTCATCACCCAGCGACGCCCGACGGCCGTGCTGGCTGGGCTGTGGGAATTCCCTAGTGGCAAGGTCGAGACCGGCGAAACCGACGAGGCGGCGCTCCGACGAGAGCTGCGCGAGCGCGTGGGCGTCGATGTGAAGGTGGGCGGATCTACCGCCCACCGCACCCATCGCTACGACGGCTACGTCGTTGAACTGGTTCTCTATCGAGCCAGCATCTCGCCTAGCCAAGAGCCGCGCCCGGTTCGTGTGGCCGATGTTCGCTGGGTAGCGGCGCAAGACCTCGAGAACTATGCCTTCCCCCCGGCTGACCAAGTGACCACCGACTTGCTCCTTGGGATCAACCGCGACACCTGCTTGCTCAAGCCAGGGCATGCGCGAGCCTCGCGTACCCAGGCGCAGCAACCTGAAACGCATTAGTTCACAAGCCGCAAGCTGGGAGCCTGGCGCGCGCGCCGCCCCGGGCTGGAGCGACCAGTCTGCTGATTCGCCACATTGCGCCGCCTGGTTGATGCGCGGTCGCCTGGTTGATGCGCGGTCAGGAAGAGATGTACAATCCCTTCCTGGCACAATGTAGTGTGAATCTGATGCCTGCAAACCGCTGTTCTGCGTTTGCTTCCTTGGCCTTGGGTTACCTGCTTCTTGCAGGTGCTTGCGTAGATCTGACGCGCCCACAGGGACTTGCGAGCGGTGGGGGCGGGCAAGGCGGCACAATGTCTTCGGCGACCGCCCCAGGTACGGGCGGTGCTGGCGGCGTGACAACCGGCGGTTCCAGTGGCGAGACAACCGGCGGCTCCGGTGGCGAGACAATCGGCGGTACGGGTGGTGGGACAGCGGGCGGCTCCGGCGGCGTCGCCACGGGCGGCGCGCGGGGCGGCGGTGGCATTGCAGCCGGCGGGACGACCGCAACCGGAGGGAGCACGAAGCCAGGCGACGGTGGAGTTCCGGATCTGCGGCCGGCGAACGAGGTCGCTGCCCCGGTTGAGGTGGCTCCCCAGCTAGATGCCGCGATAGAAAAGCCCGCAGTCCCCGATGTAGTCGTGGTCCACGACGTCGCCCCCGACGTTGTCCAAATTCCCGACCTCGCGCCCGATTTCGCTCAAGTCCCTGATCTGGCGCCTGATACCACACCCCCTGTCCCAGGACTTGTCCTCTACTACAGTTTCGACGATGTCGCTGGCACTACGGTTCATGACAGTTCCGGCAATGGCAACGACGGAACCCTGGAGAACCCCTTCAGCATCGCCGCGGGCAAGGTGGGAAACGCGCTGGTGCTGACCGGTACTGCGACTTCGGGTGGATACCTGGTGATGCCGCCGGCGATTCTTGCCGGGTCCAGCGAGATGACGATTGCCACCTGGTTCAAGATCAACAGCACGGACGCGCCGTATCAGCGGATTTTCGACATTGGCAGCAGCCCCACGATATCGTCGATGTTTCTCACACCGACCTACGGTACCGGCGGCCCGCTTCATTTCACCATCCGGTTTACTCTTTCCGACGGGGGTGTGACCCGGGATGACATCGATGGGACAGCAATTGCCGCGGCTCAGTGGTATCACACGGCCGTAGTGATCGATGCGTCCGGCAACGGCCGCTTGTATCTGAACGGTGCTCAGGTCGGCACAACCACGTCCATGAAATTCCGTCCCAGCTCCTTGGGTTCCACGCCCAACGACTGGATAGGGAAATCGGAGTTTGCCGCCAATCCTTACCTTGATGGCGCGATCGACGAGTTCCGCATCTACAATCGCGCGCTGAGCGCGGCCGAGATCTCCACGCTGGCCACCGTCCCCTAGTTCCGCGCGGCAAGCGATTCTTCCCACAAGCCGAGAGAGCGCGGACTGGTGAACTGACCCTTTGCGCCGTGAGGCGATCGGGGTAGAAAGCGGGCGGGGATGCGGAAAGCGACCGCCAAGAAGAAGCCCAAGCCGTCGAGCCGGGCGACCGGCAAGGGCGACGAACGTTTGCCGCCAGCGCCCGTGCCCGAGCCGCGATGGGTTTCCCTGCTCTGGTGGCCCGCCGTCATCTTGACTTGCTGGTCCTTTGGTTTCACCACCATGCAGGGCTCGGATCTTTGGTGGCACCTGGCCGGCGGTCGTTGGATCGAGCAGACCCGCACTCTCCACTTCACCGATCCCTTTTCCTTCACCTGCCACGGCCGGCCCTGGTTCCATGCCGAGTGGCTGTCGGACATCATCTTCTACACCTGGTCCAGGCTCTTCAGCACGGCTGGCTTGGTCTGGTGGAAGTGGGGCATGCTGGTCGCCACCTTCGGCCTTCTCTTCCGATTGTTGCGCCAGATCTGTGGCCGTTCAGGAAGCGCCTATCTGGCCACGCTGGCCGCCATTGCCGTCGGGGCGCCCTTCTTCGACATGCGGCCTCAGCTCTACACCTTCCTCGGCTATGTCGTGATTCTCTCTTTCGCGCTGCCCTTGTCGCGCAGGCTGTGGATCCTGCCCCTCGTCTTCATGCTGTGGGCGAACCTGCACAGTGGTTTCATGCTCGGCCTCTTTACCATCGCGACGGTGCTGGCGATTTCGTTCTTCTACGGCGAAGCTCCCCGACGAGCGGTATACTTGGGCCTGGCCTGCCTGCTTGCCTGTTTCGTCAATGGCAACGGAAGCGAAGCTCTGCTCTGGCCCATCCGATTTGCCCAGGACAGTAGCTCGCCCTTTCTACGTATAGCCGAGTGGTTGCCCCCGTGGGAGCCGGGCGGCATCCGCAGCAGCCTCTACTACCCGTCGATTGCCGCCTTCGCTGTGTCGCTTCTGATCGTGGTGGTTTCACGGGCCTACCGGCAGCAGCCCCGCCTTACCCTCTCCAGCGTGGCCATGGGGCTGGTCACCCTGGTCCTGTCCATCAGGAGCCGCCGCTTCATTCCGCTCTTCGGCATCTCGCAGAGTTTGCTACTGGCCCCCGCACTGGGCGTGGTCTTCTCCTGGCTGCGTCGGCGCAGCGTGCGGGCTCTGCCCTGGCTCGATCGACAGCGCGTCTGGCAGATCGCTCTGCCGGTCGCGGCCACGCTTTGGGGCGGCCTGCTACTGGCACCCTATCCACTTTCCCGCAATGCCTTTCTCTTCCTCACCGCCGAGGACAACTTCCCGGTGGAGGCAATGAATCTCGTCGAGGCGAACCACCTCGAAGGCAAGCTTTTCGGCTACTACAATTGGGGCGGCTACGTCGATTGGCGAACCGCGGGACGCTTGCAGGTCTTCATCGACGGCCGCGCGGGCACGGCGTTCGACGAAAANNTGTGGCCCCAACACAGCCAGCAGCAAATCGAACAACTGCGCAAGTCCGGGCGCTGGCGCTCTCTCTACTCCGACCACACCGCGACCCTGTTGGTCCGCGCCGACCGCCCCGCGCCCCAGCCGCTTCTGCCCACGCCCGATTCGCCATGGCGGGATCTGGGCTTGGGCTGGGCAGCCTTCCGCGCCCACGAATACGCCACCGCCCAAGGCCATTTCGAGCGTGCTTTGCAGCGGATGCCCAACCTGCGCTCGGCGTGTGAATGGCTTGCCGACGCACACTCCCTGTTGGGCAGCCTGGCGGAGGCCGAAGCGACAGTTGAACGTTGTCAGCGCATGTTCCCGGATTCGGTGCGCCGCCAGCAACTCCTGGATCTCTTCCGCGCCCGCGCCGGCAAATCCCGCCGACCGACACCCTAACTTCCATGTTTCGCTTCGGCATTATCGGCACCTCCCACTTCGCGGCTAGCCGCATGATCCCCGCGATACAGGCGGGGCGGGACACCACTGTGGTCGCGATCGCATCGCGCGACGCTGGCAGGGCTTCGGACATGGCGCGCGCCCTGAGTATTCAGAGGGCCTACGATTCCTATGAAGCCCTGCTGGCTGACCCGGACGTCGACGCCGTGTACAACCCGCTGCCCAACCATTTGCACGTCCCCTGGTCGGAGCGCGCGGCGGCGGCGGGCAAGCACGTGCTGTGCGAAAAACCCATTGCGCTCGACGCCGCGCAAGCCCGCCGGCTGCTCACCGCGTCCGCGCAGAACCGCGTGCTCATCTGCGAGGCTGCCATGGTGCGACTCCACCCGCGCTGGCTGGCCGTGCGCAATCTCCTCCGGCAAAAGACCATCGGCGAGTTACGCGCCNNCGACACCGGCTTCTATCCGGTCACTATGAGCCGCTTCTGCTTCGACGATGAGCCAACCGCCGTCATGGCGCGGGCCGAGCGCGACCCGGAGCGGGGGGTGGATCGCCTGACCAGCGCGATCCTAGAATTCCCGCAGGGCCACGCAATCTTTACCGTCGGCATGGAAATTTTCCCTACGCAGCGGGCTCAGCTCATCGGCACCGGCGGCCATATCGAAATGGTCAATCCCTGGAACCCGCCCGGCACCTCCGCCTCGGAGATGGTTGTGAACTGCAGCCCGAGCCTGGAAGAGCCAACTCCCCAGCATCTCACGTTCGATCCGGTGGACCAGTACACTGTCCTGGCCGAGCGGTTTGCCCGCGCCGCGCAGGCGGGCGGCCCCAGCCCGATCCCGCTCGAAGATTCGATCAAGAACATGGCGGTGCTAGATGCGCTGCAACGCTCGGCCGCCAGCGGGCGGGTTGAGTCGGTGGAACGCGTCTGACGCGGGGAAAGGCTACCTCCGCCGTCGCCGTCGGCGGACGCGTCCATGTGAAGCTTGCGCAGGCTGGTCGCGCGTGGTCGCATCTGCGTCCGGCCCCTCGGAGGCAGAGGAACCCACACCGGCCAGGGCGAGACGGCGCTGGGAGATGAACTCCCAGGCAATCGCAATGAACACAACCAGGGTGGCCAACGACATCAGGGTGTACTGTTCATCGAGCCAGGTCGGCATGCCATGGATCGGTGCCCAAGCCACGAACTGGGTGAAGGCGGTGAGCAGCAGCAGGCGCAAGGCGAGTCGTTCGCTCTTCAGGCAAAGCAAGGCCACGACAATCAGGAAGGCGTAGTAGTAGCAAGTCAGCTCGACCCCGAAAGCAATGAAGGTCGCCGACAGCGCCAAGGCAACCCACGGTTCGACTTCGCGCACGGCAAAACCCAGCAACACCAGGAAGGCGGCCACCGCAACAAAATACACGGGCTTCGACCGCCGGAAGCTGTCCAGCCGCGCCTGCTTCCATCGCGCCCACGGATCGGTCTGCCCTTCACTGCGCATCTTGCGCCCCACCTCCGAGGGCCGGTAGGCCACCACCGTGCGCAGGCCCATGTTGTTGGTCAGCGCCGTCCCCGAGTGCTTCATCGTGTTGCGCACGAAATCCTGGTAGGTGCTGGCGCGCCCAACCACCGCCATGCCTGCGGGAATCAGCAGCGCCGCACCCAAGGCGGCACCAGCGAAAAAACGCAGGTAGGTCGTGGGTAGCTTGCGATGCCGGACAATGTGATAGGACGCAGCCAACACCGGCGCGACAAAGAGGAAGATGGGGAACATGCGCAGCAGGGTCGAGTAGGCCAGCGCCAAGCCCGCCGCGAGCGGGTGCTGCTTCTTGAGCAGGCACACGCTCGCAATCATCCAGAACAGCCAGTCCCAGCGTAAGAACGCACCCCCGGTCCAATAGAAGCGCGAGGGGAAGTTGGTAGCAAAAACCAAGAGCGCGATGGCCAGCACACGCCAACTGAACGCCCACGCAATCATCAGACACCCGGAGGCCAAGTAGACAGAATCCAGCGAATTCAGAATGTGCACTTGGGTCTTGCTGGCCGGTGCCAGGTTGGCCAGCAGCGAACCCGCGATGTTCCAGACCGGAGTGCCGTTGTAGCCATGGTCGGTCTGCGCATCATCCCAGCGACGGGCGTTCTCCAAGGTGCGGAAGTAGGCCAGGTCGCGCTGAAAGGACTGCCAGCGCTCCGGGGTGAAATGCTGCTTGCAGCGTTCCGGATGCGCCAGAATGTCGGCGGTGGTTTCCAGGACATTGGTGCGCAGGTTGGTGAGCTTGCGCGTCTCGACCCGGCGGCGCAGCGAAGGCAGTTCGGAATCCGCCACTGCCACGCACTCGTACAGCCGATCGTAGCTCAGCTCGCGCGAGTACTTCGCGCCGATGTAGTAGTGAAAGGTGTCCCAGCCGTGAATGAAATTGGGAAAGTGGAAGGAGCCGAAGTTGTAGTAGGTAAGAAACGCGAGCAAGCCCAGCACGGCGAGGATGGCACGGCGGGCTTTCCCACTCACCTTGCCAAGCCTGAGTGCAGTGGCCAGGTACTGTACCAAACGGATGAATGGGTCCACGATGCCGGGGGCCTTCTGCTTGGGCGTGATGGCTGCGCCCTTCGACACCCATTGGTCCCACCACAAGAAGAGCAGCCCCAACAGGGCCAGCACCAATTCCCAGCGCGCGCTGGCGACATCGTCCCAAAGGGGTTTGGGCACCACCGTGGGCGGCGCGTTCTCCACCCGCATCTGGGCCGGGAAAGGAGTGGGTTTTTGACAGTAGGCAGCGACCTCGGAAACCGAGAACGAAGTGTCGCCCACCCCCTCGCCGACGNNGGCCGTCGAGCGAGCCCCACGCCGTGTACCTGTCGTTGGCGTCGGCCTGGATAGCCAGCGCATTCACGGTGGTGGGCGCGCCCAAATCCCAAGTCACGGTAGCCGAGCCGGTATCGAACAGCACGGCCAGCGGGGCGTCCCACAGCGCACCCTCGGGCGCCAGGGTTTCGTCGGTGAGCAGCGCCAGATCGCGGCGCGTGTCCTGCCAGCTTGTGGGTCGCCGTCCGGACAACAGATTTCCGGCCGGACAGGCTGCCAGCGGCGAGTAGTCCTCCGCGCGGGCCTGGGACGCGGCAAGAACGCCGGCTAGCAACGACAGCAGGACGAGGGAACCGCGCGACATTGAAGTTTCAGTCTAGCTTGTCCAACGCCTGCGCATAGCCGGTTGCGAACGCCCGGGTATAACCCCACGCACTCATGTAGCTGGCCAGCAGGCCCAGTCCGATGATGAGATGGGCGGAATAGCGCAGGTACGGCTGGAAAGCCGGCAACAACCCAGCGATGGACAGATAGGTGGGCAAGAAGCTCCACATGATGAGGTTGGACTTGGCTTTGCCCGCGAGGCTGCTGGGGATGTTCATGTGCGCCGCCGCCATGAACCGCCGCACAGAGGCCACCCAGAACTCGCGCAAGAGGTAGGCACAGATGACGAGCGGCGGGAAGAAACCCTGAATCGTGGCTATCACAATCAGGAATGATTCGTAGCAGAGGTCACAGAACTGGTCGAGGATCTCGCCCAGGCGCGTGACCTGTCCGGTGCGGCGTGCGACGTAGCCATCAAGATAGTCGGTAACCCCCGCCACGATCGACAGCACGATTCCCCAACCGTGGGAAACATAGAAGTAGACGACCGCGCCGAGCAGGATCAGCAAAATGCGCGACAGCGTGATGATGTTGGGCACGGTGCGGATGTCACGCCTGATGGTGGATCCCATGGCATTTGCATAGCATAGATGACAGCTCACAGCGCAGCCTCGTGTTGAGACGCGCTCTCGCCGCCACGGTCAAGCGAGTCGCGATGTACTGGAGTCTTCGGTATGTTGCATTTGCAGCGCGCAGACTCCACAATGGACTGGTTCGCAGCTGCGATGGAAATCGTGCGCAGCAGGGAGTCTGATGAGCACCTTCGGTCGAATCCTGTTTGCCACTCTGGTAGTCTTCGCTTGCAGCGCCGGTAGCGCCGCCAACGCCTGGGCGCAAGCTCACGAAAATGCCTCGGCAGCGGCCAGGGCTCACTACAAGGACGGGCGCGCCAACTACCAACTCGGCGAGTACCGCGCCGCCATTAGGGAATTCAAGGAAGCCTACCGCCTCAAGCCGGATGCCACGTTTCTCTTCAATATCGCCCAGTGCTACCGACAGCTACACGAATACGGGGAGGCACTGCAGCTCTATCGAAACTACCTGCGCGATGCCCCGGACGCCAAGAACCACGAGGAGGTGGAGAGATTCATTCGCGAGATCACGCTGCTCATCGAACAGGAAAAGGAATCGAAGTCGACCGTGGCGCCCACACCTGCGCCAGCGGCAGCGGTTTCTCCTGCGGTGGCTCCCCCGGTCACGGCGCCTGCTTCTCCCAGCTCGACGCCGAGCGCTGCTAACGCGGCAGCGGTTCCGCTATCTCTCGGGGCGACGCCAAGCGTGCCTGCCGTGGCGGCGGTTCCCCCATATCCTGGTTTGACAGCGAGCGCGCCTGAACCTGGCAACCCGGCGCTCCCGGCCGACTCGTCGGCTGCGGCTTCGGGGGCGCCGGCCATGCCGCCTGCCCAACCCCGTGCTGACTCCATCACGGTTGGGCCACAACCGCCCTTGGCAAACGCCTGGATTCCGCCGCCCACGCCTATGCGTGCCGAGGCCGCGGTTGAGGTGGTTACCAATCCGAGCGACGCAAAGATCACGGTCAACCAGATTGCGGTGGGGTCGCAAAGTCCTCTGAAGCTCAAGCTTCCACCCGGGCTCTACTCGATGGCGATCGAACGCGATGGCTACCGCGGTTCCGAGGGTGCGCTCTCCTTGCTCGTGGGCGATCACGTCTCGCTCAACGTCGATCTCAAGCCGCTAAAGACGCACGGCTGGCGCGGGTTCGGCACCACTTTCGTCGTGCTTGGGGTGCTGAGCGAGGCGATTGGCATCGTCGGTCACGTCATGGCGAACCGAAGATTCGCCGGTTCACCGGAATACAACAGATTCTCCCAGGTGGAAGTGGCTGGGCAGGCGGTGGCCATCTCGTCGGCGGTGCTGGCGACTGGCTGCTACCTGCTCGATTGGCTGGGAAATCGCAGGAATGTGGAACCCGGTCCACCCTTCGGGTTGGAGCCGGCCAAGGTGAACCCATGAAGCGCATCTGGGTTTCAGCTCTGCTGCTGTGCTTTCTCACTCTGGGCTGTGCCAAGGGGATGCCGGTGCCGTGGACCTCGGTCGCATCGTCGGCGGACGGGAGCAAGCTGGTCGCGGTGGGAGACGGCTACATCCACACCTCGACGGATTCCGGCGCGACTTGGAGCAAGCGAGACCCATGGGGTTACTGGACCTCGGTTGCATCGTCGACAGACGGAAGTAAGCTGGTCGCCGTGAGCAATGGCAGCATTGTTCACGAAGATCACGGCAACATCTTCGTCTCGACGGATTTCGGCGTTTCCTGGACGCAGGCGAGCGTCGATGAGTCGAACTGGGCTTCGGTCGCTGCATCGTCCAATGGAAGCAAGCTGGTCGTGGTCGGGGACGGCAATTCTACCTACACGTCGACGGACTCCGGCGTCTCCTGGACGCAGCATTCGTCGCTGAGTTTCTCTGGAGATTGGGCTTCAGTCGCGTCGTCAGCGGATGGAAGCAAGCTGGCCGCGGTCGTCACGAGAGGTCCTATCTACACGTCGGTAAATTCCGGCTTGACCTGGACACCACTAGGCACGTCGAACAACTGGACTGCAGTTGCGTCGTCGGCGGACGGGACCATGCTGGTCGCCGTAGCGGGTGGAGGATTCATCTATACCTCAGCGAATTCCGGCACCACCTGGACGCAGAGAAGTGTTTCTGACAACTGGACTTCGGTCGCATCGTCGGCGGACGGAAGCAAGCTCGTAGCCCTCACATCTGCTGGCAATATCTACACCTCGACGAACTCCGGCGGAACCTGGACCAAGCTGGGCGGCACTTTCAGCGGCAATCGTGAAGCTGGGGCGCGGGACGCGCCGGTTGCTCAGCCGGATGTCTCCATGGGTGGCAAAGGTGGCGGAGCTGGCGGAATTGGCGGCAATGGTGGCGGTGGGAGCAGCGGGCTGGGCGGCAGTGGCGGTGCTGATGCTGCAAGGCCAGACGCACCTGGCGCTCAGCCGGATGTGCCCAAAGGTGGCGACACCGCCAGCAGCGTCGACGGCGCGGTGGATGGCGGTGCTGGTGATGTTGGGGTGCCAGACCTTCGGCCAGATCTTCGGCTTGGCGGCTCCGATGGAGCAGGCATTGCCGACGTGAGCGGAACCGGGGGCTCCAATCCCTTTGGGACCGGCGGCAGTGGCAAGGGAGGCGCTGGCGGCACCTTGTCATCAGGAGGAACTGGGACTTCCGGCGGAGCAGGTGGTTCGGCCGGCTCGACATCGGCGGTACCACCGAACGGCCTAGCCGTGTGGGTCGCGCAGAAGACCACTGGCAGCACGGGTCAGATCGGCTTGAATCTCCGGATTGACAACAAGACGGCTCAGAGCGCGGACATGTCGGCGGTTACACTTCGCTACTGGTACCAGGACGAGGGATTGGGCACTGCTTTGAGTCTTTCAGTCATGTACGCAAGCATTGGGTACTCACTGCAAGGCAGGGTGATTCTCAACAAGGTCGTCTCAGTCTCGCCGGCTTCGCCAGGCGCCGACCACTATCTGGAGCTGTCATTCGCCGGAACGCTCGCAGCACAGGGCGACGCGTCCACCAACGACCGGTTCAGCATCCAGGTCACCGTGCACACCTTGGGATACACGGGAGCGGTCGACGTAACCAACGACTACAGCTACGACGGCGGAGCGGCGTTGCTCTACGAGCAGAAGATTACCCTTCACGATGCGAACGGCAATGTCATCTGGGGCGTGGCGCCGGGCACCAGTCCGGTTGGCGGTGCTGACGCTGCGGTTGACACCAGCGTCAGCGGCGACGTGGGTCTGCCAGACATCCCTTACCCTCAGCCGGATGTTCCGATCGCTGGCACGGGTGGCGTCCCGTCTACCGGTGGAATCACGACAACCGGCGGAGCGACAGCGAGCGGCGGCACGACCAGTGTCGGCGGAACCACGACAACCGACGCAGCGACGGCAAGTGGGGGCAGCGGCGGCAGCAACGATGCCAGTGGCAGTGACGACGCTGCAACGGATGGCGGAAATCCTCCGCCAAGCTGTAGCGGCCTGGCCGCGACCTGCGGGCCGTCAGGAAACGAGAGCTGCTGCACCAGCTTGCTGGTCCCCGGAGGGACGTTCTTTCGGAGCTACGACGGCGTGGATTTCACGGACCCGAACTACCCAGCAACGGTAGCTGATTTCTACCTCGACAAGTATGAGATCACGGTGGGCCGGTTCCGCGCGTTCGTCAACGCGGGCATGGGCACGCAGTTGAACCCGCCCGCATCTGGCGCGGGCGCCAATCCGCTGATCGCAGGCTCTGGCTGGGACTCGACCTGGAACACGAGTCTGTCTGCGGACACCGCCAGCCTGAAGGCCGCGATGCAGTGCGATTTGACCTATCAAACCTGGACCGACACGGCGGGGGATAACGAGAGCATGCCTGTGAACTGCATGAACTGGTACACGGCGTTCGCCTTCTGTGCGTGGGACGGGGCACGGCTGCCGACCGAGGCTGAGTGGAACTACGCAGCGGCCGGGGGAAGCGAGCAACGGTACTATCCGTGGTCGAGCCCGGCAACATCTACGACAATCGATGACAGCTACGCGGTCTACTGCGGCGGCTCATGCACCCCGCAGAACGTCGGTTCAAAGTCTCCGACAGGCGACGGGAAGTGGGGCCAGTCCGACCTNNGCCGGAAACCTGTGGGAGTGGATGCTGGACTACTATGCAGACCCATACCCAATGCCATGCGATAGTTGTGTCGCTTCGATAGCCGCCTTCGACCGGGTGGCCCGGGGCGGCTGCTTCTCCGACGTCGCCTCGAACCTCCGGTCGGCCCTCCGCAACAACAACGACCCCAGCGGCCACAGCTTCGCCTTCGGGGCACGTTGCGCCAGGTCCAGCCTGTAATTCATCGGGCTAACGCTGGACCCACGGATTCCGCCAGACCGGCTCGGGCCAGAACCTGCCCGAGCCGCGACGCGGAGACTTTCGCCACGGGCTGCGACTGCCTGTAAGCTTGGTCCATGTTCAGTCCGAGCACGGCACTAGCCCTGGCTGCCCTAATGGTTGCGGCGAATGCTTTCTTCGTCGCGTCCGAATTCGCCATCGTCAAGATCCGGCCCACCCTGGTCAAAGAGCTGGTCAGCGGAGGTGGCCGCCGTGCCTGGCTTCTGTCAGGGATCACGGGCCATCTCGATTCGTTCTTGTCCGCCAACCAGTTCGGCATCACCCTGGCCTCGCTGGCGCTGGGCTGGCTGGGCGAGCCGGCGCTGGCCAGCATCCTGCAGCCCCATGTTGGATCCCTCGGCCGATGGACCGGTATCGCGGTCGAGTCGATTGCGCTCGGTTTAGGTTTTGCGCTGATCAGCTTCGTGCATGCGGTGCTGGGCGAATTGGTGCCCAAGGCGGTTGCGTTGCAGAAGACCGAACCGGTCGCTCTGTGGGCAGCCGCACCCTTGCGCGCCTTCTATCTCATGGCCTTCCCGTTCATCTGGGCGCTCACCACCACCGCCAATCTCTTCCTGCGCGTGTTGCACCTGCGACCCGCCTCAGGGGCCGAGATGTTGCACTCGCCCGACGAGTTGCGCCTGGTCCTGCAGCATGTAGATCTGGACCCAGGTGCGCGGCGGCTCATCGATCGCGTGTTCGACTACACCCACCGGGTGGCCCGCCATGTGATGACCCTGCGCCGGGACGTCGTGGTGCTGGAGGAAGGCCGGCCCTTTGACGAGAACGTGCAACTGGCCGCGGCCAATCAGTACACGCGCTATCCCTTGATCGAGCCGGGCTCGGGCAAGGTCCTCGGCTATGTGCACCTCAAGGACATCGTGGCTGCGCTGGCCGCCGGTCGCACACCCAAGCGCATGCGCGAGATCGCGCGCGAGCCCATCTACTGCTCGGAGGAGACGCCCAGCGAGTGGCTACGGCGCGAGTTCCAGCGTCGCCGGGTCCACATGGCGGTGGTGCTGGGCACGGGCAACGCCTTTCTCGGGGTCGTTACCTTGGAAGATCTGCTGGAGGAGTTTGTCGGCGAGATCCAAGACGAGCAGGATGTCGGCGAGTTGCCGCCTATCATGCACGGGGCCGAGGGCCGTTTCGAAGCCGATGGCCGCCTGACGCTGGACGTGGCGGAACGAGAGCTGGGCGTGGTCCTGCCCCCGCTGCGACCCGACATCGAAACCCTGGGCGCCTACGTGCAGGCCCACCTGGGCCATCCTTTGCGCCCCGGAAGCACCGTCGAGCTGGGTGGCTTTCGCTTCACCTGCCTTGAGATTCGCGACGGCAAGATTCGCCGATTACGCGGCGAACCTCTGCCTCATGAGGACCACGCCACGCACGAGGGCTAGCAAGGCGCAAGATCAGCTCGCTCGGGTAGCCCGTGACGCCAGTCTGACCACGCCACGCGTTCCCGTGGTGTGACCCGCGGACAAACCCTGCTAGAGTTTGCCTACAGATGTCTATTCTTCTCGCAATTCTGGGACTCGCATTGCTCATCGTGTTGCACGAGGCAGGCCATTTCATGGTCGCTCGTCTGTGCGGGATGCGGGTCGAGCGATTCTCGATTGGCTTTGGCAAGGCCGTCGCGTCTTTCAAGCGCGGCGACACCATCTACCAAATCGCGCCCATCCCGCTCGGGGGCTTCGTGCAGATCACCGGGCTCAACCCGCACGAGGAGTTCGACAAAAACGATCCCTACGTGTATCCCAACCGGCCGCGCTGGATGCGGTTCATGGTTCTGCTGGCAGGGCCAGCGTCCAACTACCTGACGGCATTCTTGATCGCTCTGGTCGTCATGATCGGATATGGCCAGCCCACCGGAACCACCACCATCGATGAAGTGCTTCCGGGCACTGCGGCCCAGGCAGCGGGACTTCGCGCTGGCGATGCCCTGGCGGAGATAAACGGCAAGTCCGTGTCTGAGTCGTCAACCGTCACCAAGATCGTTCGGGGCTCCGAAGGCGCGCCCGTAACAGTGAAGGTGATGCGAGGGGGAAGCCCGGTGACAGTGACGGTCGCGCCCCGCAAGGATCCAGCCAGCAACGTCTACATGATTGGGGTCAAGTTCGGCGTGGTGCGCGCGCGTGGGCCTGTGCTCTTGGCAGTCAAGGAATCGGCCCTGCTCCCGGTGGCGGTGGCCACCGGCATCCTGACCAACCTGTGGGATCTCGTCTCGGGCAAGGTCAAGGGCGGGCTGACCGGCCCAGTCGGAATTGCGCGTGAGATGGCCAGCGCGGCCCGGCAAGGCGCCACCAGGTTCCTCGAAATCGTCCTGCTCATCTCGGTTGCGCTGGCGGTGTTCAACTTGCTGCCCATCCCCGGGCTCGACGGAGGCAGGGCGGTCTTTTTGGGGATTGGCGCGGTTCGCAGGCGCGACGTCAACCCCATCCTCGAGGCCAAGATCCACATGGTCGGCATCATGGTCTTGCTCCTGTTGCTGGTCGTGGTCACCTTCAACGACATCAAGGGCATCTTCTTCAAGAAGATGGGCTAGTCGTTGCGCAGGCGCGTGGGAAGCCGGCCGGCTT
>PMJE01000575.1:0-20123 GCA_003157315.1 Myxococcales bacterium
CCACTTCTGAATGTATGTCAGGCACCTCCCACACGGGAAACATCCTTGGCGGCCGAGAAACGCCGTGAGGGTTTAAAAGGGACGGTTTGTCGCCGGCAAAGTCGGTCCTTCCTGTCAATAGCTTCACGAGCTAAGCTCCAATCATGGACAATGCTTCACCTACCTCGAACGATCCAGTGCACCCTCCAACTGGCTCTTGCTCGACCGACGTTCCGCCGGCATCTGCGGAAAAACAGCCCGACGAAGCCGAATCTTTGCGACAACGAGTTGGTTCTGACCTCGTGGGAAAGATCAAGGCTATCCCGGAATGGGCCCGTCGGAACTCGCCGGTGCTCATCGTGGCGGTCACGGTCGTGTACACCTGCTTTTCTTACAGACAGTTCCGGGCGATGGATTCGCAAGCGAGCGTCATGAACGCGCAACTTGGCGCCATGAATTCCCAACTCAACGTCATGAAATCGCAATTGAAAGCTGAGATGGGGAAGCCCGTCGTTGTGAGCGTTGCCGGGCCATACCATTTGGAACACGAAAGGGCGGTAGCCCCGACGCTAACTATCGGCACGGCCAAGTCCTCGGCGGAATTGGCCGACTGCAAGCTATCGATGTGGGCATTGCCGATCACGGATTCGCCTCCAGATATCGACTTGCTCGACGTGCCTACTCAGCCGTGCAGCGGGACAGTAACAGACAGGCCAATATCATTCTTCCTATCCAAACGTAGTACCGACAAACCAGAGGACCTGACGGTTGAGAAGCAGCTCAACCTTATTGAGCAGCTACGCCTCGTCAGAGCCGGCAAGCTTACTCTCTACTATGTCGGAAGAATGACCTACTACGATGTGCTCGACCAGCGCGGCTCACTAAAATTTTGCAAGTACTATATTGGCGATGGAGAGTCTGCATGGCAGGATTGCCGGCGTACGCATTAGCCGATGGATTGTGGGACGTCCCCGGGCCCGCCCCTTGCGCACTTCTTTGTGGTAACGTGAATCTTCGAGGCACAGACGCGAAAGGCTGAAAGGAACGCATGGAACTAACGGAAGCGCAGAAGGTCGCATTTCTCGATAAACACATTCCGCATCGGCTTTGTCTCCTTACGACCTTCCGAGACCGGCAACCATGGTTTAGGGAGCGAATTGGACATCCTGACTGCGACCTGCTTAGAGCGGCGAAAGATTCGGCACTTATCAGCATCAGGATGTTCGCGGAGTTTCTGGGACTGAAGACTGTTGACGGCAAGCGGAATGACGCTGTTTTCGTGGATATGTTGGGCGGCACCCGTGCGCCCATGGAGGACTTGCCCAACAAGGAACGATCAGTGATCGGAGGACTGCTTCGACGCGCAAACAAGGAACTTGCGCACCTGACTTGCGACTACACCGGGCATGACGAATTTGGCACAGCAAGGGCCCTGGTCGATGGGATCAACATTGTCGAACGGCTTCTGCGCGAGCATCTCTACGAGCCGCTGAAAGACGAACATCCTTTCCCCGACCTTGCCAAAGAGAAGCGCTTCTACGACGACGAGTTCCAATTCGTTGATGGCAAGGAGTCTGTGTCAGATTTTCCGCGAAGATAGAGGCAGCCGGCTGTTGGGGAGACTCGGGCATGACCGTTTTCCCCCGTTGCTCATCCAAGTCGTCGCAAAAACTCCCCCCGCACTCGGGCCATTCGCTTGCTCAGCTCATCGGAAAGTTGTGCCTCACTCAATCCCAAACTGCGCGCCAATGGTGACCGATCCTCGGCGTGCAACCGGTCGTCGTGTTGATCGCGTATCAGTCGCAGGCGCAGGCCGGCTCGCTGCAGGAAGCGATAGTCGTCGAGCACGACTGCAGCGAGCTCGCCCTGGTCGGCCATTCGCTGCAAAGCAGTGGGTGGATGAGTGGTGCGTAGGGCTGGGTCAGTTTCGCCATGGCGAAGCTGGCCCCAGGCTGCGATGAACTCCAGATCAGTCAGTCCGCCGGGGGAAAAGCGCAGATGGAGAGACTCGTGCGGATCGCCCGCGCGCTCGCTCTCGATGCGCTGGCGCAGATGCAGCAGGTCCGCGCGCAGAGAATTTTCATTGGGCGGGGTTTGATAGGCGATGGCTTCTAGTCGATTGACGAAGTCGCTGGGCGCGCCGGCACCGGGCAATATGAACGCCGGCCGCGCGCGCAGAAGCGCCATGCGTTCCCAGGGTGCGGCGGTCTCGTGGTGATAGTCTTCGAATGCTTGGTAGCTGGTGACCAAAAGCCCTTGCGATCCCGAAGGCCGCAGTCGCGTGTCCACGTTGTACAGTCGGCCCTCTTCCAGCAAGGCGCCCAGCGCGCTGATCAGCCGCTGGGCCAGGCGGCCGAACCAGTCTTGGTACTCAATCCCCTCCACAGTCGCGCCTTCGTGCTGGTAGAGGAACACCAGTTCCAGGTCCGAGCCGTAGCGCATCTCGCGCGCTCCGCAACTGCCGAGCACCAGAATGGTCAGTTCGGCGCCTGGCTTGCCCGTGCGCGCCTCCAATTCTGCCGCTACACGCATCACCGCCTGGGCCAGGCAGGCCTCAGCCAGCCGGCCCAATTGCGCCGACACTTCCTCGTGCGGCAGATTGCCGGCCACGTCGTGAAATCCGATGCGCAGGATTTCTTCGGCTTGAAAGCGACGCATCTCGCGCAAGGCCTCTTCGTAGTCACAACCCGCCAGGCGCGCCGGCAGTCGGGCCTGCCACTCGATCGGATCCGGCCGTGGATCGCCTGGACCCGAGAGCAGATTGGGCCAAGTTGCAGGGTGGGTAAGCAGGTGGCGCGATAGCCGCTCGCTGGTGCCGAACAAGGCAGCCAGGATGGTGAGGAGCTGGCGATCTTCGTGCAGCATGGTCTCCAGGCCGGTCGATGCGCGCAGCGACAGATCGCGAAAGCGGTCCAACGCCCGATCGGGATTGGGCGAGGCGATGGCTTCTTCCAGCCAGATGGGCGGCAGGCGACCGCGCACCAGTTCCAGGTTTTCCGCGGCCGATTCCGCATTGGCAAAGCCGCTGGACTTCAGATCAATCAGAAGTTGCGGCCGCGGCAAGGCCGGATCAAGTAGGCGCAACACTACGGCCGACGGTCCCTGTTCTGGCTCACCCAAGGTATCGGCCACTGCGCTGACTGCCTGGCGATGCTGCGCCACCAGTGCATCCAGCTCGGTGTGGTCGGCCAGGCCCAGACGTCGCGCCAGCCGGTCCTGGCCGCTTGGATCAGCCGGAAGATCGTGAATCTGTGCGCCCTGCTCAAGCTGGATGCGATGCTCGATTGCGCGCCAAACGCGATAGGCATCCGACAGCGTACGGACTTCCTGCGCAGTCAGCAGGCCCGCCAGTCCCAGCTTGTGCAGCGCGGGCAGGGTGGTCCGCTCGCGCAGATCGGGCCGCTTGCCGGCGTAAAGCAGTTGCAGCGCCTGCGCCACCAGCTCGACGTCGCGAATCCCGCCTTGCCCCAGCTTAACGTTCCAACCCGGATGCCGGGTGCTGTCCACGAACTGCTGGCGCAGCGATCGGACTTCGTCCAGGGTACGTGGTCCGGATGAGCGCGGAAACACGAAGGGCTCGACCGTCTTGAGAAAGCGCACGCCCAGAGCCAGGTCACCCGCGGCCGGTCGCGCGCGCAGCAAGGCCTGGCGCTCCCAGGTGCGGCCAAAGGTTTCGTAGTAGCTCTCAGCCGCGGCCAGCGAGTTGCAGATGGCGCCNNCTCGGCCACTGCGCGGGTGACCATTTGTGATAGCCGGGAATAGTATTCGTGCAGGCTGAGCGAACCGGCGTGGCCCTCGTCGGACGAGTAGAGGTAGATGAGGTCGACGTCCGAGGAGAAGTTCAACTCAAGCCCGCCCAGCTTGCCCATGGCCACCACCACGAAGCCGGGGGTGTCCTCCGCACACACCGGGTCGCCGTGGCTCGCGCGCAACTGCGATTCGCAGAAGACCACCGCCGCCTGCAAGCACGCATCCGCCAGCGCCGAGAGATCGCGCGCCACCTCCAGGCTTGCGCCGGGCTGAAGCTCGTGTGCGCCCAGCCGCAACATCTCGACCTGGCGATAGCGGCGCAGTCGGCGCTGCAGCTCGGGCAACTCGGCACAGTCGGCCACCGCGGCCTTGACCTCGGCCATGGTCTGCGCGCGCGGTTTGGGCCGGTCGCGGAATGGATCGGCTAGCAGCGCAGGCCAGCGATCAACATCGGCGAGCAGTAGATCAGTGAGGAAGCTGCCGCTTGCCACCAGCGCGGCCAGCAAGCCCAGGCCGGTTTCATCGTCGGGCAGCGAGGCGCCGGCCTCGATCAGGCGTTCCAGGCGCGGCCACGCGCCCTCTGGGTCAGGGCCGGTGGCCAGCAGGCGATCGAGAACCGGCGAAACGCGGGTGGGGATTAGAGTGGCTCCAAGCGCGCGCACACCACGGTGATGTTGTCCATGCCCCCGTGGGCGTTGGCAGCGGCCACCAGCCGTTCGCACAGCTTGTCGAGATCGGCCTCGCTCACCGCCAGCTCCGCCATTTCGGGGTCGGGCACCATGCCCGACAGGCCGTCGGTGCATAGCAGATACAGGTCGCCCAGGCGGGGCTGATCCACGATGATGTCCACCTCGACCGAGGGCTTCATGCCGAGCGCGCGCACGATGACGTTCTTGTGTGGAAAAGCCGCGGCATCGCCCGCTGAGAGGCGCTTCATCTTCACGTAGTCATTGAGCAGGGAGTGGTCTTCGGTAATCTGCTCGAGCTTGTCGCCGCGCAGGCGGTAGAGGCGGCTGTCGCCCACGTGGCCGACCACCAATGCCCCCTCGGCAAACAGCGCAGAGACCACGGTCGTTCCCATGCCGTGGCATTCGCTGTTGCGTTCGGCCTCGTCGTGAATTTTGAGATTGGCCAACTTGATGGCGCTCACCAGCCGGTTGATCTGGCGTCGGTGGCTGCGGTCCACCTTGTAGGGCCAGGTCAAGTCTTGGTCGCTTTCGGTAGTCTGGAAGTGGCCGACAATGGTGTCTACAGCCAGCCGGCTGGCCACCTCGCCCGAGGCATGGCCGCCCATGCCGTCGGCCACGATGGCTAGGCGTTCGCGGGTGGGAAGGTAGAACGCGTCCTCGTTGTGGTCACGCGTGATTCCGATGTTGGTTTCGCCCGAGAAGCGAACCCGCATGCCGTCGAGCGGAAAGGAGGTGCTCATGTGAAGGCCAATGGTATCGCCTGCNNTACAGGTCGCCGTCGACGGTGTATAGGGTCTCGGGTTCGTCTGGCTCGATGACCAGGCGCGTGGCAACCGCGCTCCAGGCGCGGCGGGGCGAGATGCCGCGGCCCTGGCGCACCGCTGGCAGGTCCCAGGTCAAGCCGAGCGGTGACGAGTGAATAGCCAGTACGCCGAAGCGGCCAGGATGGTCATCGGCACGGTGGTTGAGCTTGAAACCCAGGCCGACTTCGCCGACGGTAGCGGCGCCCAGGCCGAGCAGCGCGGTCCAGGGAAGGATCTGACCGTCGACGAAAACCCGGCCATGGAAGCGGCGAAAGATGCGCTTCGCGTAGCGCTTGGTGGTAGCTTCGGACAGGATGGACCGCAGCAGGATCCAGACCGCGCGCGCCGCCCCATACTCGCCCTTGGCGTAGTACTCCTCAAGGAAGTTGCTGATCAGCCCGGTGCCGAAAACGAAGCCGTATTCGTCCTGAATCTTCATGCACCGGCGTGCCACGACAGCGGGCGCACGCGCGGCTCGCTCGTCCGCGGCCAGCTGCGCCAACAGCGCCTCGGGTTGCGCCAGGATGCCCAGCGAGGATGCCACCACGTTCATGGTTCCACCAGGCAGCAGGGCCAGCGGGGGCATGGGACGCTCGCGGTAGGCGCGCAGCAGCGCCGTGACTGTCCAATGCAGGGTGCCGTCTCCGCCGTACACGGCGATGATGGAAGGCTTGGCTTGCGCCACTCGCAGCGCTTCGGAAGTCAGGGCCTCGGAACTCTCCGGAAAAAGAACGTGACCTGTATCACCGACAATGCTGGAAAAGCGCCGCGCACGGTCCGGATCTCGGCGATTGGCGCGCGATCTCGGATTGGCGAATACAACGATAGACACGCAGATAAACTCTACACCCAATACAGCCAGCCGTCAGAACCACCGATACCTTGCAGGGGTAACGACCTGGGTGGCTTTCACACGAGGAATTCTCAAGTTTACGGTTGACACTGTCGCTGTCACAGTCCAAAGCTCCCAAAATTCCGGGAAGTGGTGATGCCTTCGACGCATGAACAGCGCCCCTCTGCGTCCGGATCCTTGACGGAGCGACCGGTTGCCCGACTGCTGCAGCAACTGTTTCGCAAACAGGTCACCGGCCGGCTGTGGATCAGCGACAGCACCGGAGACCAAAGCGACATCTATTTGCGCGACGGCATGCCAGTGCACGTGCAGCGCCCGGTGGACACCGATCGCCTCGATCACGTTCTGGTCGAATATGGGGTTGTCTTAGCAGATGCGGTGGCGCGGGCCGAACCGATGGTTGCCGGCGGGATGCGGCTGGGCGAGGCGTTGGAGAAGATGGGCGTGCTCAGCAAGGAGAAGCTCGGGAATGTGCTGAAGGAGCAGATGCGGCGCAAGCTCACCCGCCTGTTCTGCGTGGCCGAGGGCTGGTTTGCCATTGACCTGCACCCGCACGACTTCGGCCAAGGCGACGACCTGGCCGCTATGCGGGTCGATCCGCGCACACTATATTTCCCGGCGATCCGGGCGGCCTACGACCTGCCGCGCGTGACTCGCGAGCTGTCGCGACTTTGGGGCCAAGAGTTTCGCCTGGCGGGCGTGTCGCCGTCGTTCATCGCTGCCATGGGGATCCCGGCGGACGATGAAGTGGTGGCGTCTNNCTGTACTACGCGGACTTGCTGGAACGGCAGAACCTGGGTGACAGTCCTGCGCAAGGCGATCCGGCGCCAACCGCCAGGCTGCGCTTCACCTCATCGGACAGCATGGTCTCGACACCTGGCGGTTCGGCCATCATCGAGTCGCCTGTGCCGCCTGCGCAGCCGCCGGCGGCTGCCCCGATCGTACCAGCGCCGGTGGCAGCGGCGATTGTGGCGCGCACCCCGGTTCGTCTGTCTCCGTCGCCCGATGCAGGGTCGTGGGTTTCCGCCGCCCCGGCACGAGTTACTCCGTCGCCCGATGCGGGGTCGTGGGTTTCCGCCGCCCCGGCGCGAGTTACTCCGTCGCCCGATACGGGGTCGCGGGTTGTGGGCGTGCGGCCCACCGGGTCCTCGATCCAGACAGTGCCAGCGCCTGACGCCACGTTGCGAACCGCAGTGCTGGAGCTGGGGGAAAAGCTCGACAAGCTGTCGCATTTCGAGCTGCTGGCCGTGTCCGAGTCAGCCAACCCGGGCGAGGTCAGTTCGGCCTTCATCCGCGCAGCCCGGCGTTTTCACCCGGATCGGTTGGCGGGAACCGGCCTGTCCGAGTTGGTGCCCCAGGCCGAGCGCATCCTGGCCCGCATGAGCGAGGCAGCCATGATCCTCGGCGATCCGGCGCGCCGGGCCGAGTACCTGGCTGTCCGGGCCGGCAAGAAGCCGGCGGGCAGCACTGTTCCGACCGTGATCGACGCTGAGACGAGCTTCCTCAAGGGGGAAGTCTTCCTGCGGCGGGGCGACCACGAAAAGGCCATCGAGTGCTTTGCGGCAGCCAGCAAGGCCAACCCGGGTGAGCCGCAGTACCGGGCCTACTGGGCGTGGGCGCGCTTCGATAATCCGCACGGCCGCAAGGAAGCCGTGGTGCGCGAGGTGCAGCGGATCATTGCCGACGTGGTCGCGGCACAACCACGGTTCGCACGGGGCCACTATTGGCTCGGGCAGATGTGGAAATTCCTCAATGAGCCGGATCGCGCCGAACGCGCCTTCCGCGAAGCGGCCAGTCAGGACAAGGACTTTCTCGACGCGAGCCGTGAGATGCGCCTGCTGGAAATGCGGCGTACCCGGGCCAGCGAGACACGCAAGAACCCCGATCCGCCGCGCGGCGGTATTATGAACTGGTTGTTCAAGAAGTAGGCGAGCACCACCAGAAGTGAGCGAGAAGTTGCCGTATCGGCTATACTAACCAGCCGATGTTCGGCATGCCCCTGACCCGGGAGCCTTGCTTGCTAGGGTCGATGACACGATCCCTGCCGCTAGTGGTTTTGATGGCGTTGGGGGCCTGGTCGGGTTGCGGTGTAGATCGAGGTGGTCTGCAACCGCTCGATGCATCCGCAGGCGGCGGAGGCGGAGGCGTTAGCCATGCCGGCGGGCTTGCGGCAAGTGGTGGAACGTCGGGTTCAGGCGAAGGCTCGGGCGGGGCGGCGGGCAGTACCGGGGCGCCATTCATCGACGGAGGAACCCGTTCAGATGATGCCCAAGCGAGCGGCGGCAGCTCTGGCAGCGACGTGGGAGGAGGCGAAGATGTCGCCGCGGGCAGTGGTGGCAGCTCTGGCAGCGAGGTGGGAGCGGGCGAAGATCTTGCCGCGGGCAGTGGCGGCAGCTCTGGCAGCGAGGTGGGAGCGGGCGAAGATCTTGCCGCGGGCAGTGGCGGCAGCTCTGGCAACGACGTAGGAGCGGGCGAAGATTTTGCTGCGGGTGGTGGCGGCAGCTCGGGCAACGACGCGAGAGCGGATGCAGGTGGCGCCGCGGGTGGTGGCGGCAATTCTGGCAACGACGCAGGGGCGGATGCAGTCGATGCGCCACAGAGCGGCGGCAATTCTGGCAGCGACGCAGGAGCGGATGCAGACGGCGCCGCGGACAGCGCCGGCACAGCGAGCCGCGATGCTGGGCTAGACGCGAACGATAGTGCGAGAAGTGACGGTGCGTCTGGCAAAG
The DNA here is from genome assembly GCA_003157315.1 of Myxococcales bacterium. The sequence continues at coordinate 8,804 of PMJE01000575.1, forward strand.
ACGCAGGCTTTGACTCGGGCCCGAACTGGCGCCCGGTCTGGTCCGACGAGTTCAACTTGAGCGCCAACACTGGCGCCGATGCGACGAAGTGGAACGTCCCCACCTGGGAGCCGAACACAGTGAACGGTGAACAGCAGAAGTACACGGCGCGGGTGCAGAACGTCTTCCATGACGGCCAGGGGCACCTCGTACTGCGCGGGCTTCACGACTTTTGGACCAGCAACGGCACCATATACCCGTACACCTCTGGACGCCTGCAGAGCGACGGAAAGTTCCAGTTCAGCTTCGGCCGCGTCGAGGTGCGCGCCAAGTTGCCTGCCGGGCAGGGGTCGTTCCCGGCCATCTTGCTCATGGGGACCACGGGCAATTGGCCTCAGTGTGGCGAGATCGGAATGATGGAGCAATGGGGGCAGGACAAGTCCTGGCTGTACTGCTCGACCTATTCGGGGATGGCCAGCGACATCAAGCAGAAGGTAACCTTCCCCAATACCACCACGTTGTCGTCCGATTTCCACGTGTATGCGCTCGAATGGTATTCGGACCACATGGTCTTCTTCATTGATGACGTGCAGGTGGCGCGCTCCAACTTCGACACGACGTCGCCCTTCTCCACCGGGAGCTTCTACCTCATTCTGGACGTCGCCATTGGGGGCACCATGGGGGGCACCATCGACGACGTCAACGGTTTCCCGATGGACATGGTGCTCGACTACGTGCGCGTCTACCAACAGCCGTAGTTATTGGAAGTCGCAGCAGTAGAGAGTCGCCGGGTAGCCCTGTGCGCTGATGCCCGCAATCCCCTGGTCCGGGCAGTGTATGGGCGGGTAGCTCTCGTCCGGCGTGTCGAACCCGTAGCAGGCAAAACCGAACCTGCCCGGCTGACATCCAGGAACCGCTATGTCCTGGACACAGGAGCCGCCGACAGGAGCCAGTCCGGGAGTGTAGCAGCAGAAGGTATTGTAGCTGGGGTTGGCCGCTGGGGCTGGGACCGGGCAAAGCTGATAGTAGAGGTCAGCACGGCTCTTGTTGGCACCAAGGTCTTGCGAGGTGGGTATGTTTCCAGCCGGACAGGTCCATCCCATCAGGCGCGGCGAGCACCCGACGCTGTCGGACTGAACACAGTCCGGGGTTCGCGCTTGTCCGGAGCAGCAGTAGTTGATGAGGTCAGCTTGCCTGACTCCCTGATTGCAGTAGACAACAGCATTGAGCGCTTCGGGGCGATCTGCGCCGCGACACTGGTAGCCGTAGCTGCCCGAGTCGCAAATGGCGACCGGATTGTAGGCGCACGATGTTGGCAAAGCCGAGCAGCAATAGCCGTGCGGCCCATCGCCATCCATGGCTCCTTGATTGGCGCAGACGAGACCTTGCGGAACGCCGTCGATGTAGCTCGGGTCTTCATCTGGCCGGGCTGTGCCCGTGCACGAATAGGCAACCAGGCCGAGCGATTCGGCCGAAGCGTCGCCGGCAGGGCAGCTAGCACTCGCGGGATCGGGGACACACCCGCCATTCGCCGGTGGTTGGCTGTTGGTACACGCACTGGCAGCAAGTCCACACAGTAGCGGCACCATTGCGAAGCAGTGGGGATGGTTCTTCGCTACTATCATCGCTTCACCGAAGCCATCCCTGGGGCACTTCCGGCGTGGGCAGGGTGGGAAAGACGCACGGCTGGGGCGTACTCCCACTCCCATCGGGTGGAATGTGGGTCACCGTGACCCCTTGACCAGCAGGTGTGAAGTTCACGTTCCCCGGGCCGAGCGTGATGTTGGCAAACTCCGCCGCCACGTCCAAGGAGCCCATGTTGTCGACTATCACGTTGTCGAGAGTGACCGGACCCACCGGTCGGGCCGCGTTGAAGCCCTCGATAGTCACAACCGGCAGCTGCGCACCCATGCAGGTCACGTGGTGGATGTTCCGGAAGGTCAGCGACCTGAAGTCGGGATACAAGGTTCCCGCGAATTGGGGATTGTATGCGGTGCTGACCAATATCGCGTTGGTCATGTCGCGCATGCAGATGTTGTTGTACGAGATATCGTTGACCAGACCTCCCCGGCTCTCGTCGGATTTTACGCGAATTCCATTGAAATCCGAGGCGTTTGCTTCGTACCCAACCGGCCGAGAATCAGCGTCGATGGTTAGGTCGTAGATCTTCACGTTCTCGACCCCGACGTGGGGCACGCCGTCGTGTGAAGCGTCGGTCCCGTAGGTCTCACTGCCGATCGACATCCCGTGGCCGGTTCCAAAGTGGTTGTGCGCGACGATCAACTCGGACACCAGGTGACCACCCTTGATCGCTATTTGATCGTCTCCAGTGCTGATGGTGCTGCAAGCAATGACTCCACACTGCGCGACGCTGCCCTCGCCGGGGTCGATTCCATCGGTGTTGCGGGCAAAACTCGGCGTCAGCACGTCCCCCCGGCTGTTGGTCCAGCGCGAGGGTGTGAGGATGGTGACACCCCAGACGATGAATCCCTTGCCCGGGCTGGAGCAATCCCCGTCAGCCGGGTATGAGGTCACCTTGACGTGGAATTTGGGCGAATTGTGCAGGGTGATCCGGTAGAGCAAAAGGCCGGTGGTCTTCGTGGCTGTGTTGATCAGGGTGGGATTCCCGATGCTGCCATCGATTGCGCGCAGGGCGTAGGAGGACTGCCACCAGGAGTAGTCTCTGCCAATCAGTGGCTCGCCCCCTTGGCCGTCAATGACTCCGTCGCCGACGATGCCAGGGCTGGTGCCACCCACCGTGATGAAGTCGGTGCACGCTCCCGAATCGCTGATGCCGAAAAGGCCACAATTTCCAGTCTTCTGATAAAGGTCGGGGTTGCGCGAGGCGTACAGGGTGGTCCCCGCGTCGATCCACAGGGTGACGCTGGTGACCTGCAGGTGTGCGGCAACGAAAGCATTGTTTTGGCCGTCGCTCACCAGCTTCACCGCCCGGCCCTGGCACGCGGAGAGCGCGGCTTGAATCCGATCCGTATCGAGCGGGTTGTTGGGGTCGTCTTCGATGGGCGCCGCCTTGGTCGCTGTCAGGATTTGACATACGTCGGTCGGAAGAGTTGGTTCTGCAGGTAGGTTGGGATCGTCGGCGCCACAAGCCGCGCCGCCGGTTGCAGCGGATGGGGCGGGCGTGGTGCCACAAACGTAGTCGATGGCCGGGAGATCGTCATTGGCACCGCAAGCGGCGATGCCAAGCAACGAGACTAGAAATAGGAAGCTACACCGTTGCATGCCAATCAGGTCCAGCGGGTCTAGATCATTGTGGCAAACCGCGCTTGTACTCACTCAGCAGCCCTGGCCTTGCGGGCAAGGCCAAGCCGAGGTGCTGGCGCAAGTCCACTTGCCCGGTGTCCCGGCCGACGTAATTGGGCACACACAGTAGCCCTGCTTGGTGGCGCCGGTCGAGTCGAGATAGTTTCCATTGAGGTTGCAGGGCACACAGTCAGCCACTGAACATTGCGTGCTGGCCTGGGGCGCGGCCGCAGTGGGGCAAGTCGCGTCGACAGTTGTCGGAATCTTGTAGCAGGAATAGTCGCCCGGCGGGAAGCTGCAGCCCGACTGCTCGACGTAGCTTCCCCCTGAGCAAGTTTCCGACTTGAAGCCGACGCTCTTGGGCCCGCAGGTCTTGTAGCAAAGTTGCGGATCCGCTGCCACACAGACGCCACGATTGGTAGGGGAGCTGCCTGCGGCCGTCATGAGGTTTGCGCACAGTGGCTGGAAGGCGCTGGTCCCACTGTCGGCGGTGATGTCGCCCGCGTCGATCGCCCCTCCCGTTGCAGGCGCGACGCCACCCGTGGCGGTCGTCCCGCCCGTCAAGGTGGACACAGTGGCGCCACCGCTGCTGATGATACCGCCGGTCGTAGGCGCGAGCGTGGCGCCACCCGTGCTGATTGCCCCGCCGGTTGGCGTGATGTCGGTCGTACCCCCGGCGCCGGTGGTGCTGGGATTGTTACTCCCGCAGCCCTCCAGAAGAAGCATCTGCGACAAGAGCGCCACAGTTCCAATGTACGTTGCGGTTCGTGTGGTCATCGAAGCCCTCGCTTTCTTCTTTGCGGTCATTCCTTGCTCGCAGGTTGAGACGGCCCTGGAGGCTCGCTGAGTCAAGAATCCAGGCATCAAGGCTGCTTGTCGGTCCCATTGGTGCCCGCTGCCATGGCTTCTTTCGCGCCTTTCTGGCCGAAGGAGTTTCGGGTGGCGGGCACTAAGCATTGGTAGGGCACCATACCCATGCAATTGCTCAAGGCCGCCTCTTTCAGGGCAAAGCGGTTTCGATGGCTTTCAGCGTGCCCCTTTCACCTCGGAGATCTGTACCCATGAAGGATCGATCGACACCAAACGCAAAGAAGGCCCGAGCCTTCATCGCAGTTGTGTTCAGTCTGCAAGCAGGCGCCGGTCTTGCGCGTGCAGAGCAGCCTTTGGACAGTGGCCCGGTGGGCGAGCCGCCCGCTGCGCATGCTGACAGTCTTTCGTCAGCCCCCGTCGAGGCTGCGCCGTCCCCTGCGCAGGAAGTGGTCGGTGCAACGCCTCCCGCCGCCGCCCTGCCAGCCCCAGCGGTTTTGCTACCTGCCCCGGCGCGCACTGCCGTCGAATCGGCAGCAGCGGAAGCGGCGGCGACTTCCTGGTTCGCCCGACTTCCACTGACCCTGGCGGTGGGCGAGGGCGCGCAAAGGTGGGCGGTGACTCTTTACGGCTTCGTGGAGGCTGACTTCATCTTCGACACTACGCGGAGCTACAGCGACTCGATCGGTAGTGCAATCGTGGCCCGTAGCGATACCTACGAAGGACGGGTGGGTCGCACGCAGTTCTCGATGCGAAACACCCGGCTGGGCTTTGCGTTCGAGTCACCGCTGGTCGCGGGCATTAAGCCGTCGGCAGTGTTCGAAAGCGACTTCTTCGGCCACCAGGACAGCCCACCCGACACTTCCGAAAACACCTATTTCACCAGTCCGACATTTCGGATCAGACATGCATTCGTGAAACTGGAAAATCCCTACCTTGAGGTTTTGGCGGGTCAGACCTACGACCTGTTCGGCTGGCAGAACTCATTTTCGCCCTGTTCAGTTGAATTTCTCGGGCTGCCCAATCAGCTCTTCTCGCGCAACATGCAGCTGCGCCTTTCTCACACTTTCAACCCGGACGGCCTGGTCAGCCTCGATGTCGCCGTTTCGGCCGTGCGTCCTGCCCAGCGTGATGCAGAAATTCCCGATGCCAACGCCGGCTTGCGTGTCAGGTTCAATGGCTGGAAAGGCATCACCACGCCTGGCAATGTGGGGACCACTGCGCTGCCCCTCTCCCTCGGAGTGTCGGGCACTGTGCGGCAGTTCAAAGTGGACGCCTTCACCCCACCGCCCGTGCAGAACTCCAACAGCGCAACCGGCTGGGGATTGTCGCTCGACGCGTTCATCCCGCTTATTCCCGCTGCCAGCGCGGACAACCGCGGCAACCGGCTTACCTTCATCGGTTCCTTTGTCCGGGGCAGCGGAATCGCTGATCTCATCACCGCGGGTGGTGGGGCGAAGTTCCCGACCCTCCCCAATCCTACCCAGGACAATCCGCCTCCCCTTTACCAGGCGGACATCGACAATGGCCTGGTATCCTTCGATGCGAGTGGCGTGCTTCACACCATTGATTGGCAGGCCTTCCGGCTCGGTCTTCAGTACTACTTGCCGCCATGGGGGGGGCGAATGTTTCTCTCCGCCAACTACACCCAGGCTCATTCGGGAAATCTGGCCAAACTGTTCCCCCAGGGTGGCACGGAGATCGAGCTGCTGGTCAACGTTGCGGACACCTCACGCTACGCCGACTTGAACCTCTTCTGGGATGCCACACCTGCGGCGCGGATTGGGCTGTCTGGGCAGTACATCCAGGTCGAATATCTTCACACGCCCGGCAAGCTGGCCGACAAGCCGCACAACATCCGCGGCATGGTCCAGACCGTCTATCAATTCTAAGGTTTGGCGAAGAAACCAAAATAGTCGCGGGCGTTGCGGAAGCAGATGTCGCGCACCATATTGCCCAGCAACTCCATGTCGAAAGGAATCAGCCCTTTCTCCACGTCGTTGCCCAGCAGATTGCACAGCAAACGGCGGAAGTACTCGTGGCGCGAGTAGGACAGAAAGCTGCGCGAGTCAGTCAGCATCCCCACGAAGCGCGAAAGCAGGCCGAGGGCGGAGAGCGCATTCATCTGGCGCTCCATTCCGTCCTTTTGATCCATGAACCACCAGGCCGCGCCGAACTGGATCTTGCCGGGACACGAACCATCCTGGAAATTGCCCAGCATGGTCGCAATGACCTCATTGTCGGCGGGATTTAGGTTGTAAAGGATGGTTTTGCAGAGCTGGTTGGTGGAATCCAAGCGGTCGAGCAGGCGCGCAAGCGCAAAGGCCTGCGGGTAGTCGCCGATAGAATCGAAGCCGGTGTCAGGACCCAGGGTGCGCATTATGCGCGTACTGTTGTTGCGCATGGCGCCCAGGTGGAACTGCTGCGTCCAGCCGCGCGCATGGTCCATTATGGCGAGCTCGTACATCATGGCCGAGCAGAACTGGTCCCGCTCCACGGGTGAGAGCGCCTGCTTGGCCCGCGCCTTGGAGAAGATGCCCTCGATCTGCTTGGCGGTGTAGGGTTCGGCCAAGATCTTCTCGAGGCCGTGGTCGCTGACCCGGCAGCCGACTTGGTGGAAGAAGTCGTGCCGCTGCTTGAGCGCGGCCAGGAAGGTATCGAACGAGCTGATGGCCACGCCCGAGACAGCCTGCAGCTTGTCGACCCAGAGATTCCAACCGTGCAGGTCGGCCACTGCCATGGCCTTGTCCGGCCGCCAAGTGGGCAAGAGCTTGGTGGTCGTGCCTGCGTTCTTGCCGTGCTGCTGGTGCGCCGCCAGCGAATCCACTGGATCATCTGTGGAACAAACCACCATGACATTGAAGTGCTTGAGCAAGCCCTGGGTGGTGAAGTCGTCCTGGGCGAGCTTGCGGTTGCAGTGATCGTAGATCTCGCGCGCGGTCGACCGATCAAGCAACCTGCCCTTGACCCCGAAGGGATTCGCCAGTTCCATGTGGGTCCAGTGATAGAGTGGGTTGCGCAGCGTATATGGCACCGTCTGAGCCCACATCTCAAACTTCTCCCAGTCGGGCGCGTCGCCCGTGCAATAGCGCTCGGCAACGCCGTTCGAACGCATGGCCCGCCACTTGTAGTGGTCGCCGTTCAGCCAGATTTCGGTGAGCGTCCCAAACTTGTGGTTCTCGGCCACTAGTTCGGCAGACAGGTGGCAATGGTAGTCGATGATCGGCTGGTCCTTGGCGTACTCATGGTACAGGCGCTCGGCCGTCTTGCTTTCCAGCAAGAAGTTCTCGTCTAGGAAGGGCTTCATGGCCGTATGAGGCTAGCGCAGGTCAACCCGGGAAGGAAGCCCTCGGTCTCGGTAGCCGCAGCCTTCCGGGCCGGCGCAGGCTGGCGAATGAGGCTCTCGTGGTCTCTGCCGCGGGGCCCCTTGTGCGCCTGGCGTGAACGCAGTGCTAGAGACTGGTTATGTCAGGCAGGCTCCCGTCGGCGTTGCGTTTGGCAGCAGCCGCTTTCGCTGATGTGGCAGAGGCGGTCACGCGATTCTGAACGGTTACGCCTTGGAAATCCCCACCGTTTGAGTTTGTGTTGTTCCACGCTCCGCACTTGTCGCAGGTCATGGCGGCTGGGTTGGAGTTGTTGGTGACGCCCCAGTCGGAGATATGAGAACCGCCCTTGTTCTGATTGTTGTCGAAGCCAAAGTCGTTGGACATGACGTGCGCCGCGGACACCTTGTTGCCCCCCATCTTGAAACCGTTGCCATTGCTGCCCGCCCCTGCCGTGGTAGCGCCCATGTTGAATGCCCAAGACCTGACGGCGCCAACGCGTCAGAAAAGCGAGCGGCTCGGTGGGCGAAAGAAAAGCTCTCGGCGGGCACCAATTAGAATGTCACGTAGACTCAATATTCATGTGACGAGAAGCCCAGGAGTTCCCATGTCGAAGATTTTCGGAGTGCTCCCATACCTTTCCTGCCTTCTCGCTTGCCAGTGCAGCAGCAGCTCAGGCTCGTCGCTCAGCCATTCCGACGCTGCCAGCGGCACGGCCGATGCTTCAACCGCATTCGGGGGAGCGGCTGGCACTTCTGCCTTGAGCAGCGGCGGGACCGTGGGAACCGGCGGTGTCGTGAATGCGGGCGGCAGTGCCCCGACCGGCGGAAGCGCGTCACTTGGTGGAACCATTTTCCGCGGGGGCGCGACCGGCGGATTGATCGCCAGCGGCGGAATCTCAAGTGCAGGCGCCACGTCGAGTGGCGGCTTGCAGGTTACCGGCGGCACCATCGGGACGCTAGCAACTGGCGGGATCCAGGTGAGCGGTGGCAGCACCAGCCTGGGCGGCACAACGGGTGCTGGCGGAACGCAGGTAACTGGCGGGATGCAGGTGAGCGGTGGTAGCACCGCCATGGGTGGTGCGACGGGTGCGGGCGGGACCAGGACAGGCGGAAGCACGGCAGGCGGGGGCACGACGGCGGCGGGTGGAACCAAGCTGATCGGTGGTACGACAGCGGCGGGCGGCAGCCTCGCAACCGGTGGTGTTGGCTCGGGCGGCGGCGGAACGGCCGGATCCTCGGCTAGTACCGGCGCCCCGGAAACCAGCCCGCTTGGCTATGGCAAGGGTACGACCGGCGGAGGCAATGCTACAGCGGTTGATATTGCCGATATGGCGGCAATGCAGGCAGCGATTGATGGCTACTCAGGAAGCGGCGGCCTGGTGCTCAGATACACGGGCAAGTTCAATTTCGCGAGTATCACCGATCCGTGCGTGCAACACACCTTGCCGGCGCAAACCGTCGAGATCAAGAAGAAGAGCGACATCACGATTGTGGGTGCAGATGGTTCGGCCGCCAATTTTGGCATCCACATCGCTTCATCTTCGAGCAGTATCATCGTTCGCAACATGACCATCGGTTTGACGCCGGGCGGGGGCGATTCCGACATGATTTCGCTGGAAGGGATGAGTGGTGGCGTGCCGACGGACATCTGGATCGACCACAACGAGCTGTTTAGCTCAATGGCGGATTGCGCGGGCGCGGGTGACACGTCTTTCGATGGCATGATCGACATCAAGAAGGGCGCCGACAACGTCACTATTTCGTACAACTACATGCACGACCATCACAAGGTATCTCTGAACGGCTACACCGACGACGACTCGGCGGTTCGCCACGTAACCTTTCACCACAACCTCTTTGAGAACGTCGGCTCGCGCACACCACTGCAGCGCCACGGCTACTCGCACGTGCTCAACAACTACCTCTACCAGGTCTTGGTTTCCGGCATCAATGTGCGCATGGGTGGCTACTCGCTGGTCGAAGCCAACTACTTCGAAACCGTACTGAACCCGGTGACTGCGCGCGACAGCTCGGCAATCGGCTACTGGGATTTGCGCAACAACAACCTCGCGAGCAAGGCCGACGTATCTGCCGGCAATGCGTTCGGCATCACTTGGGACGCGGGCAGTACTGGCACCGTCAATGCAACCGACTGGACCACAACCGCGGCCTTCCCGGAACCTCTCGGCTATAGCTACACGGCGGACCCGTTCCAGTGCGTGCACGATGGGCTGCGGGCGGCCGCAGGCGCGGGCAAAGCTTTGGTTACCTTGAAGTGCAAGTAGGCATTTCGCCACCGGCGAGTGCAGATGGCGCTCGGCCAAAAACCCTGGTTGACGCCAGATGGATTTTCGGACATTCTCCCCTCCCACAACCGAAGGGGAGAGGGCCGCCGTCCTAGGTGCCGATGACAACCAGTATCTCGAAGTACTCCATGGGTATTGGTGACCGTTTTGGCTTGGAGGGGGCTGCGCAGTTGCAGGCTTTTCAGGCCGCCAAGGATCAGGGCGTAACCATCACCCCGGTTTGGAACAAGTCGAACCGCGAGCATTCCCTGATCGGGACGCGGCCCAGGGACGTGCGCGTCGAGGCGGACGCAGCGGTCAAGGCTTGCCAGTGGAGCGGCCCGTATTTCGTCGATGCGGATCACATCGGCCTGGCCACGGTCGACAAGTTCGTCGGGGCGAGCGATTTCTTCACCATAGATGTCGCAGACTCCATCGGCAAGCCGGCGTCCGATGCATCGATAGCCCGGTACATGGCGGAAATGCAGCGCTTCTCAGGTGCGCTCCGCATTCCGGGTATTGCCGAACCGGTTGTTGTCGATCCAGCATCGTTGCAGGAGATCGCGTCGAAGTACCTGTTTGCCGTCGAAGAGGCGGGCCGGGTCTACCGCCACATTGTGCAGCAGAAGGGTGAGGGGAATTTCGTTACCGAGGTGTCGTTTGACGAAGCGAGTGCCCCGCAGACGCCGGCCGAGCTGTTGTTCATCCTGGCTGCGTTGGCGCGCGAGGCGATCCCGGTGGCGACGGTCGCCCCCAAGTTCACCGGCGAGTTTCTCAAAGGCATCGATTACGTGGGCGACATCAAGCGGTTCGCGCGGGAATTCGAGGAAGATCTCGCCATCCTGGAGTTTGCCAAGCAGAGCTTCACTTTGCCGCCGGCGCTCAAGTTGAGCATTCACTCGGGCAGCGACAAGTTTTCGCTGTACCCGATCATGCATCGAGCAATCAAGAAGGCCGGCGCGGGTCTCCACCTAAAGACCGCCGGAACGACCTGGCTGGAAGAGGTCATTGGGCTTGCTGCCGCAGGTGGCGAAGGGCTGGCCTTTGCGAAGGCGCTGTATCACGATGCCTACGGCCGTTTCGACGAAATGGCCAAGCCGTATCTCACGGTCATCGCCATCGACCGCCAGGCACTGCCCACCCCGGCCCAGGTGGATTCGTGGNNTACCTGGCTTTGCTCAAATCCAATCGCAGCAGCATCGAATCCCATGTCTCGCACAACATTCTAAAGCGCCATATCGAACCTCTGTTTCTCGGAATCGTCGCGTGACGTGACGGGCCGAAGGGCCACTTCCTGCTGGCGCCGGCAACGTGGCGGCGATAGGACGTATGCAACCAGGAGCAATGATGGACACCAAGAGTCTTGTCAACGCCTACGACTTCACCGGAAAAACAATTGCCATCACAGGTGGCGGCGGCGTCTTGTGCGGTGAGATGGCCAGGGCATTGGCCGGATGTCATGCCAACCTGGTGATCCTCGACCGGGATGTGGGGTTGGCGGAGAAGGTGCTCGCCACGCTGGGTGGGACAAAGGGAGCCCACAAGGCCGCATTCATCGACGTTCTCGACAAGGCGGCAGTTCAGCAGGCGGCCGACAAGCTCATAGCGGACTACGGCAAGATTGACGGCCTGATCAATGGCGCGGGGGGAAACAATCCCA
>PMJE01000575.1:20132-20332 GCA_003157315.1 Myxococcales bacterium
ATGAACGCCTTGCGGCCGCTGACCAGAATTCCCGCCTATTCTGCGGCCAAGGCGGCGGTTAGCAATTTTACCCAATGGTTGGCGGTGCACCTCGCCCAGGAGTACTCGCCCAACATCCGGGTGAACGCCATTGCTCCTGGGTTCTTTCTCACCGAGCAAAATCGCTTCCTGCTAACCGACAAGGAAACCGGGGCGCTCAC
>PMJE01000360.1:0-2588 GCA_003157315.1 Myxococcales bacterium
CTCACCCAGCTCACCATGGCTGGGTACTACTCGCTGGTCATCGTGGGGCTCACCTTGCTGATGGGCTACACCGGCCAGATCTCGCTTGGGCATGCCGGGTTCTTCGCCATTGGCGGCTACACCTCGGGCCTACTGACCACGTACAACCTTCATCCCCGCAGCGGCCAGCTGCTGGTCTCCCTGCTGCAAGCGTGCGGGCTCCTGGTCGCGGGCCAGGACATGTACGGCGCTGATCTCTTGGTGGTGCGGCCGTGGGCAGCTTGCGTGGTCGCCTTGCTGGTGACCACCGGCATCGCCTATCTGGTGGGAAAGCCGGTGCTGAAACTGAGGGGGCACTACCTGGCCATGGCGACCCTGGGTTTTGGCACCATCGTGTACAAAGTGGTGCTGGGCAGCAGCCTGGTGGGCGCGGCCGACGGAATCTCGGACATTCCCGCCTTTCCTCTGTTCGCGGGCCTGGTGGTGACCGGCAAGTCGGCGCTGCGCGGGCAGAACTACTATGTAGCTTGGGGTCTGGTACTGGCGGCCATGGCGTTGCTCACCAATCTCATCAATTCGCGCGTGGGTCGCGCCCTGCGCGCGATCCACGGGGCCGAAGATGCAGCCAACGCCATGGGGGTGGACACTGGCCGTTACAAGCTGCAGATGTTCGTACTCAGTGCCGCGCTGGCGGCTTTGGGGGGCGTATTTCTGACCCACTACAATGGCGGCATTGGCCCTTCCGAGGCTTCAGTCATGAAGTCCGTGCGCTACGTGGCCATTGTGGCGGTCGGCGGCATGGCGAACCTGTGGGGCGCGCTGTTCATGGGCGTGTTGCTCAATTTCCTTNNGAATTCGTGCGGCGCTTGCGCGGCCTGCGCCGTGGGCAGAAAGCGGCTCCATGAGCCTGCTTGAGGTGAAGGGTTTGTGTAAGCGCTTCGGCGGGTTGCAAGCCGTGGGTAACGTCAGTTTCACGGTTGCTCCCGGTAGCATCAAGGCGCTGATTGGTCCCAATGGCGCCGGCAAGACGACCCTGTTCAACCTGATCTTCGGTTCCCTGCTGCCCGACTCGGGGCAGGTGTGGTTCGACGGCAAGCAGACCGACGGATGCAAGCCGCATCAGGTGGCGGCCGCGGGCATGGCGCGCACCTTCCAGCACATCCGCCTATTTCCCAAGATGAGCGCGCTGGAGAACATCGCGGTGGGACGCCATGTGCACAGCCGGGCCGGCTTTCTCGCCGGCATGCTCGGCCTGCCCTGGACGCGACGCGAACAACGGTCGGTGCGCGAGAAGTCCCTGGAGATCATGCGTTTCTTGGGCGTGGCAGAGTTGGCCGACGTCGAGGCCACCAGTCTGGCCTACGGCCAGCAACGCATTGTCGAGCTGGCTCGGGCGCTGGCTTGCGAGCCCAAGCTGCTGTTGCTCGACGAGCCCGCGGCGGGGCTCAACATGCGCGAGACCAGCGAGATGGCCAAGCTGATCGCGCGCATTCGTGACACCGGGGTGACTGTGCTGTTGGTTGAGCACGACATGACCCTGGTGATGAACATCTCGGACGAAGTCCTGGTGTTGAGCTACGGCGAGAAGATCGCCGACGACACGCCNNCTCGCCATCCAGAAGCATCCCGAGGTGATCAAGGTCTACTTGGGAGAGGACGATGCTTAGGATCCGCAGCCTGGAAGCCGGCTACGGCAATCTCAAGGTCCTGCGCCGGGTGTCGATCCACGTCTCTCCCGGCGAGATAGTGACCATCATCGGTGCCAATGGCGCAGGCAAGACCACTTTGCTGCAGACGATTGCCGGCCTGCTGCGCGCCCAGGCCGGCGAGATCCTGTTCGACAAGCAGGACGTTGGCCGCCACGCTCCCGAAGCCATCGCGGCTCTGGGCTGCGCCCTCGTGCCCGAGGGCCGCCAACTCTTCGCGCCCATGACCGTGCGCGAGAACCTGCAGCTTGGCGCCTATGTGCAGATCCGCCGTGGTCGTGCGCATGAGGTGGAAAGTGACCTGAGCCGCGTCTTCGAGCTGTTCCCGCGGCTGAAAGAGCGCGCCGCGCAGTTGGCCGGCACGCTTTCGGGGGGCGAGCAGCAGATGTTGGCCATCGGCCGCGCGCTGATGGCGCGGCCCAAACTGATCATGATGGATGAGCCGTCGATGGGGTTGGCCCCTCTGGTGGTCAAGGACATCTTCGCCATCATCCGCCGCCTGGGCAGCGAGGGCCACACCGTGCTTTTGGTCGAGCAGAATGCCAAGGCGGCACTGCGCATCGCCAACCGCGGCTACGTGCTGGAGAACGGGCGCATCCTTTTGGAAGAGAACGCAGAAGACCTGCTGGCCAACCGAGACGTGCAGCGCGCCTATTTGGGACGCGACTTGGATTCGGAGACCGAACTAGACGGCAAGAGGAGATGACCATGGTCTGGGAGCCTGAAAAGGAATGCATGCAAAGGGAAGAACTGCGCCAATTGCAGCTCGAACAATTGCAGGCGGTTTTGGCGCGGGTTTACATGCACGTGCCGTTCTATCGAAAGCAGTTCGACGCGTGCAAAGTCGACCCCGACGATTTTTGCAGCCTGGACGACTTACGCCGGCTGCCCTTTACCAGCAAA
>PMJE01000360.1:2599-4673 GCA_003157315.1 Myxococcales bacterium
GTGAGCAAAGACGACGTGGTGCAGATCGCCTATGGCTACGACTTGTCGACCGGAGGCTTCGGCATTCACTATGGTGCCGAACGAATCGGCGCCTCGGTCATTCCGACATCGACGGGCAACACCGCCCGCCAGATCAAGATCATGCGCGATTTCAAGACCACTGCGCTGGTTTGCACGCCCAGTTACGCCTTGCTGATTGCCGACACCATCCACAAGCAAGGCATCAACCCGGGCGTCCTGTCGTTGAAGTATGGCCTTTTTGGCGGCGAACCCTGGTCCGAGGCCATGCGCCAGGAGATCCAGGACAAGCTGCACATCGTGGCCACTGACAACTACGGCGTGTCCGAGGTAATGGGGCCCGGGGTGGCGAGCGAGTGCATGGAGCGCAACGGCCTGCACATCAATGAGGATCATTTCCTGGTCGAGGTAGTCGACCCGCAGACCCTCGAGCCCTTACCTTTGGGGCAGACCGGCGAGTTGGTCATCACCACGTTGACCAAGGAGGCATTCCCGGTCATCCGTTTCCGCACCCGCGATCTGACTAGCCTGTTGGCTGAGCCGTGCCCTTGTGGTCGCAAGACCATGCGCATGGCACGGGTATCCGGGCGCAGCGACGACGTGCTGATCATCCGCGGGACCAAGGTATCGCCCGCGCAGATCGCGACCCTGCTGGGCGAGATCGAGGGTCAGGTGCCAGCGCACCAGGTGGTGGTGGAGCGTCCAGGCGCGCTCGACGAGGTGACCGTGCTGATCGCGCCCAGCGAATCCGGCGCCTTTGACGAGCTTCGCAAACAGCACGAGCGTCTGGCTGCCATCGAACGCCGGCTGTCGTCTGAACTGGGCCTCACAATCAATGTGAAGCTGGTGGAACGCAAGTCAGTCGAATCCGGCCCGCGTGTGCTGGACAAACGAAAGGCCTGAACCCGCAGGCGGATCCAGGCCTTTCGCGACGAAAACAGGAATCTACTTCTTGTCGTCGAACATCTTGGCCACGTAGGTAGCGATAACAAAGAGGTTGTGGGAGATGTCCGAGACGTCGCCTGAGTNNCCGCCGGCGATCTTGCTGGTGTCGCTGTCCTCGGCGATTCCGAAGAACACTTCGTCAGCCAGCAGGACGCCGAGTCTGTCGGTGAGTGCGTAGCGGGCCTGGAGCAATTCGCGCAGCACCGTGCCCCAGCCCCAGCGCTGCGAGCCGACGTCGAGTTTGAGGGTATCCGTGTTGATATCGGCGTTGTAGGTGTCGGCGTAGAAGGTGTTGTGGAAGATGATGCGGTCATAGAATGACCAGCGGCCCAATCGGTACTCAACCGCGGGAATGATCTCGAGATTGTGCGAGAAACTATAGGTTGACAGNNCGCGTCGGGTAGCCCATGTAGTAGTACCAGAGCGATCCCTTGAGGGTCAGGTTGCCCAGCTTGTAGGTGAAGTTCGGGCCGATGAAGAACTCGAGGAACTGGACACCCGCAGCGTCTTCGCGCGAACGCGCGTACTCGAAACGCATGCCGGGCATGACAGTGAAGCTCCACTCGGGCGTGAATGCCAGGGTTAGGTTTTGGTCATACCAGACTCGGCCCTCCTCTTTGGCAGGTACATCTGCCTGTGCGATTCCGCTCAGTGCAACCAATGAAACAAGGCTGATGGCAAGAAATGACAATCGCTTCATGTTCTCTCCCTTGTAGAATGCTGCGGCAAAAGACGTTTCTTGTTATCACGAGCGTCGAGAAAGCGGAAGGTTTTGCGTCAAGCAACGTAGCGCAGTGCGAGAAGACTTTTTTGCTAGGCGTGGTGCCTGCCTCTAGCATCCGAGCATGCAGCTTGAGCGTCGACATGCCGAACGGGATCGCCGCCATGACGGCCGGGTCTCGGCCGTGTTTGCGGTTCGCAACTGNNCACCTTGCGCCGTCCGCGCGACGTCCCGGTCGACCCGCACACGCCGCTGACTCTGCTCTTCGATCTGCCGGGCACTGGCGCACGCATCAGCGCGCGCGGCCTGGTGATCACGGACCGGCGTTCGGGGCCCTTCCGTCGCACAGGCGTGCGGTTTACTGAAATTTCACCCGAGAGCGCTGCTCTG
>PMJE01000580.1 GCA_003157315.1 Myxococcales bacterium
CTGATTCACCACCGATGCGAGCAGAAAGATGATGATGTTGGTGACGATGTCCATGTAGGGGACAAGGTTGATCTCGCCAGTCTCCTCCTCGGCCTCGTCGTACTTCTCCTTCATCCGCCGCATGCGGGCCCGAACTTGACGCCTGGTCATCGCATGTTCGCCTGGTTGATGTGTCCGTTCGTTGAAATGCGGGTTCTACTTTGCCGCCGCTGCCCCGCCGGTGTTGTGGGCTGATTCCGCCAGGAGATTTTCCAGCTTGAGCGAGAAAGCCTCGAGGTCAGCAGCCTGACGCTTGGACATGGAACCCAGGATCGCGTGCGCGATGATACAGGTCACGGCGATGCCGAGGCCCATGGCGGTGTTGTTGAGTGCCTCGGAAATACCCTTGGCCAGCAGGCTGCTGCGCTCTTCGGGCTTGGCGGCAGAAACCGCGCCGAATGCGCGGATAAGGCCGACGACCGTGCCGAGAAGGCCGACCAAAGTGGCGATATTCGCCAACGACCAGAGCACCTGGACGCGCTTCTTGAGCATAGGCGTCACATCCACCAGAGACTCCTCGATGGCTTGCGCTACCGCGATCTCGCCGCGATGTACTCGCTGCAGCCCCGCCTTGGCAACTTGAGCGACCGGAGCCGAGGTGGCCGAGCACAGCTTGACCGCCCGGTCTACGTTGTTGGCCAGCACGAGCTTGCGTATTTGCTCGAGGAAGGCGCGCGCATTCACACTGCTCTTCAGCAGGAAGAAAATCAGGCGGTCGATGATCATGGCGAGCACGATCACCGAAACCCCCAGGTTGACGTACATGAGCGTTCCGCCCTGTTCTAGAAATTGCGCTAGTCCTTGCATCTCATCCTCCGCGAGCCCATCGACCCGCATGTGCGAACCCGCATAAGCGAACTCGCAGCCAACGTTTTTCTTTTCTGAGAACTACTCCACGGCCGTCGCTATATTATCGGGCAGGCCCCCAGTGTCAAGAGACGCGAGGCGCCAGCCAAAGATTCTTTTTCCCATCAAAATCGTTCATCGGAGAAACGCCCCGAGCTGCCAGCGCGGAACACCGGCGGCAGTGTGCCCCGTCGCAGAGGCATGAGGCGGCTGCCCGGCTTGTCCGGCGTGGCCGGCACTCCCTTTTCGGGGTCAGCCCGCACGAAGATCACCCCGGGCGGCGGCTCGAAGTCGCGCACCGGGACCGAGCGCAAGGCCTCCTGCATGTACGAAAGCCAGATAGGCAAGGCCACCTGACCGCCCGTTGCGTCGTGGCCGACGGGCTTGAAGTCGTCGCGGCCCACCCAGACGCCGCACAGCAATTCGGGTACGAAACCGAAGAACCAGGCGTCGCGATAGTTGGTGGAAGTACCGGTCTTTCCCGCGGCTGGCCGGCCAAGCTCGCGCGCCTTCTTGCCCGTCCCGATCTCGACCACACCCTTCATTAGATCAGTCACCACGTAGGCGGTTTCAGGGGAAAGACGGTCTTCGCGCGGTGGGGGGGCGGTGTGGTCTTCCAGGACGCGGCCGTCCGCATCCACGATTTTGACGATGAACAAGGGCGTGACTAACTGGCCGCCGGCTGGGAACGCAGCGAGGCCGTACGCCACTTCCTGCAGAGTCAGATCCGGAGTGCCGAGCGCGAGCGAAAGCGAATGGGGCAGCTTGGAGGTGATGCCCAGACGGCGCATGAGGTCGATGACGGAATCTACCCCAATCTGGGCGACAATTTGAGCGGACACGGTGTTGATGCTCTTGGCCAGGGCAGTCCGCAGGGTCACCGGGCCCAGGTAGTCAGGTTTGTAGTTGTGGGGCGCCCACATCCCCGAGGCGGTCTTGAACTTGACCGGCGCGTCCCACTTGATGGTCAACGGGGTCATGCCGTGCTCAATGGCGGCGGCGTAGACAAAGGGCTTGATGGCCGAACCAATCTGACGGTGCGCCTGTGTGGCGCGGTTGAATTGGCTCTTGTTGTAGTCGTAGCCGCCCACCATGGAAACCAGGTGGCCGTTGGATGGATCGAGGGCGATGAGCGCGCCCTGCACAGCCGGCGCACTGGCCAGGTGGGCGAGAAACTCTTCGCGGTGGCCGTGACCGCTGCCGCTCTGGGTGCGGAAGTATACCGGCAGCACATCCCCGGTCCCCAGGCGCTCACCGCGTGGGCCTGCCCAGACCAGGGCTTGCGCTTCGCTGGCCGGGTCGAGCGGCACTACCAGGCCACCCGAGGCTACCACAACCTTCTTGCCCAAACTGGTCACCGCGGCGGCATAGATGGTGTCTGGATCGGTGTCGAAGAGCGGCGCATCGCGCGCGACGCGCCGGCGCTGCGCCCAGGCCTCGCCCGCGGCGCGCTTGGCCGCTGAGTCGAGCAGGCGCGCCCCGGGATTGGTTGCGTCCACGGTTGCGGCGGGTGGGTCGGGCAGGGCCATGAGAAAGGGGGACTGCTCCTCGTCGAGATTGAAGCCACCAGGTCCCACGGGGCGCGGCTGGCCTGCGGCAAGTTGGCGCCGCTGTTCGACATCGAGATGGCCAATCGGCCCGTCAAATAGCAGGCGTCGCTGCAGGTCCTGCAGACCGCGCCGCAAGGCGGACTCAGCCGCCCGTTGCCGGCGCATGTCCAGGGTGGTGTAGATGCGGAAGCCTCGGCGCAGAAGATCTTCGTCGCCATAGCGCTCGGCCACATGTTTGCGCACGGTTTCGACGAAGTAGGGGGCGGCCACATTGGTCATGGCGCGGGTGTGGGCGACCAGCATGAGCGGCTCGCTGGCAGCGGCCTCGGCCTGGGCTGCGGTGATGAACCCCAACTCCCGCATCTGGTCGAGCACGTAGTGCTGGCGGCTGTGGGCGCGGTCAAAATCGCGCAAGGGGGTGATGTTGCCAGGCGCCTTGGGGAGCGCCGCCAGCATGGCAGCCTCGGCCACAGTCAGTTCGGCTACGCTCTTGCCGAAGTAGGCCGTGGCGGCTGATGCCAGACCATAGGCGCCATGGCCAAGGTACACGTGGTTGAGGTAGATGCCGAGAATCTGGTCCTTGCGCAGGCGTTTCTCGATGCGAAAGGCGAGCAGGGCTTCGCGTACCTTGCGCGCCAGCGAACGTTCCTGGCCGACGATGAGGATCTTGGCCACCTGTTGCGTGATGCTGGAGCCGCCTTGCACCACCTGCCGCGCACGCAGATTGGCCCAGGCCGCGCGCAGGACGCCCAGGTAGTCGACCCCGCCATGTTTGTAGAAGCGGCCGTCCTCAGCGGCGACAAAGGCTTTGCGAACCAGGTCGGGGATTTGCTCGATGGGCAGGAGCACCCGCTTTTCCACGAAAAATTCGCCGATGAGCTCGCCGTCCGCGCTCCAGATCTGGCTGGCGCGGATGGGCTGGTAGTCGGTGACCGCGCTGAGGTTGGCAGGCAGGTCGGACGCAAACTGGCGATAGACCCAGTAGCCCAGGCCCGCNNGAGCGAGGACGAGACATTGGTTGCAATTCCTTCGGTCCATATGAGGCGGTGGGGGAAGGCCGTCAACATTTCAGCAAGATACCATCCAAGACACGTGGAAAACTTGCGCTCCGACGGGAAGCTCCGAGTATTGGCCCATGGGCTGGTTCTCCGGCCGCGCACCCACGTGGCGCGTGGCAACTGTCACCTTTCTCGTCTGCGCGCCGGGCGCGGCAGCGGCCACGCAAGATGAGCCGAGCACTGCGCGCGAGACATTTGTGGTCGAGTCGTTCAAGAACAGCAACGGCTTTCGCGCTCTCGACTACCTGGAAACGGGATTGCCAGCGTTGGTGGCCGAACGGCTTGGCCACCTGGCGCCGCTCAAGTTCGTGGGCTGCGAGACGCTGTTTGGCCACGCGCCAGCGCTCACCCCGCGCTGGACAGTGAGCGGCGAATTCGCGCGCCGACCAGATTGGAAGATCGCGGTCACAGTTCGGATCACGGGATCGGGCAGCGCATCTGAAGCCGTGGAAGCGACCCGCATCGGGGGCAAGGACGGCGCTGCCGCAACCGCAGTCGAGGCGGCCTTGGCGGCGTTTCGCCAGGCACTTGGCGATCGCGCACCGATTGCCAAGCCCGCGGTAACCCAGCAGTTCGGACGTGATCCCTACGCCTTCGTGCTCTACGGCCGGGGTGTGGCCACCTACCTGGGATTGGGCGGCCGTCACCGCAGCCAGGAGGAGGCCATCAAGATCCTGGGCCGCTCGCTGGTCATCGATCCCAAGGTTCCGGAAACCCGCCGCTTTCTCGGCGCCATTCATCTGGAGAACGGGCGGCCTGGCCATGCGCGCGCCATGTGGTCAGTGGCCGTCGAGGCGCGGCCNNGATTACCTGGCTGCCCTGGCAGGACTGGCCGCGCTGGACCGCAACGAGGGCTCGGCAGCCGCACGGGATCGCTATGCGCGCTTGGTGGAGCTGGATCCCGCAGATTTGGACATGCGCCGGGCCTATGGCGAGGTGTTGGCCGAGGCCGGGCAACTTGCGCAAGCCCAGGCCGAGCTGAACAAGGTATTGGAGGCGTCGCCCGACGATCTGCGGGCGCGCCGGGCCTTGGCCCTGGTGCTGGCCTCGCGGCGCGCCGGCCCGGAGCTGGTGGTTGATCTGGAAGAGGTGGTGCGACTGCAGCCAGACAGCGTGGATGCGCGCATGGATTTGGGCGCGGCCTATCTGGGCGTGGGCAGGCGCAGCGAGGCCGAGGCGGTCTACGACGAGGTCTTGCACCGCCGCCCGCGCGCCGCGGCCGCCTTGAAGTTGTGCGGCGATTTGGCGCGCGCGCGCGGCGACTTGAAGAAAGCGTCTTCGCTGTACGGCAAGCTGCGCTGGATTGCGCCCAATGACCCCAGGCCGGCGTTCTTGCTGGCAACCACGTTCTACGACGCTGGCAACCTAAATGCGGCTGAGCGGTGGTTCACCGAGGCGTCCAAGTACCCCGGCATGNNCTGCGCCGGGGCCAGCCCAAGGAGGCGCAGTGGTTCTTGAGCCGCGCGGCCAAGCGGCGGCCGCAGCGGGCCTTGGTGCGATACAACTACGCGCTGGCGCTCTACTCCAACAATCGGCCCGAGGACGCGCTCAACCAACTGCACTCAGCCCAGAGTTTGGAGCCGAACGATGCCGTCACCCAGTTCTTCACCGGCGTGGTGGCGCTGCGGGTGGGCTTGCTGCCCGAGGCCGAGCGCTGTTTCCGCGAGGCCCTGCGCCTGGATCCGCAAAACGAAGATGCGCGCCACAACCTTGCCCTGCTGGAACCGCTGGTCAAGCCGAAACGCGAGGAGCGGCTGTCCCTGGGTGAGGCGGCGACGGCGCATCCGGCGCGTGTGGACATAAAGAAGGGGCCGTAAGGGTACACTTTCGCCCCATCAACGAACTGGAACTGGTCGTCTTTCGACCTTGAGAGCAGAAGGGCTAGCGTCGGCGGCTCGTTCGCCCACGGCGCCCAAGATTGCCCGGGTTGCCTTGACATCGCCCCGGTCAAAGGAGGCCATGGCCACGAGTTTGCCGAGCACCAGATAGCCATAGGAGCTGTCTTGGCCCGCGCTGACGCACAGACTGGCTTTCGCTTGTTTGAACACCCGGCTCTCCACCGGCGCCTTGATGTCCTTGCACAGCGAAGCCAGGAACGTGTTTGCGGTCTCCGGATTTTTCATTCCGTGCAGGGTTACTTCCACTGTCCCGCCCGGGATGCGGAAGAAGCCCTGGCTGGCGCTGGTGACTCCGGCCTGCACGTAGCGCTGGTAGCCGCCGTCGTAGATTGCGGTCAGCTCCTCGCCGCCGCCGCAGTGGCGCGCATCACCCATGGCCTGCAGCCC
>PMJE01000482.1 GCA_003157315.1 Myxococcales bacterium
TGCCCGCTGCAGCTTTCGCACGCGCCACAACTCGGCGCGAGGTCCTCAGCAGTGGCAGCGCGAACCTCCAACACCTGGACGTCGAAGTTCAGCGTGGTACCCGCCAGCGGGTGGTTGGCATCGACGGTGATGTTCTCATTGTCGGTTGCCAGCACCGTGACGATGCGCGGTCCGCTCGGGCTGCGCGTCTGAAAGTGCATGCCCACCTCCACGTCGGCAACCGGGAAATTCTTGCGCGGCACTTTTTGCACCAACTCCTCGTCACGCACGCCGTAGCCGTCCGCCGGGGCGACCGAGATCTTGAGCGCATCCCCTGCCGACTTGCCGAGCAACGCCTTTTCCAGGCCCGGGATCATGGTCCCGGCACCATGGACAAAAGAGATGGGCTCTTCGCCGGCGGAGGAATCCAGGACCACGCCTTTCTCATCGGTGAGGGTGTAGTGGATGGTGACTACGGATTCGCTGCCAATTTGCATCTCGGTACCTCGTCGGAATGTTGAGCTTCAAGGATAGCGGGTCGATTTCCACTTTTCGACCACAGAATTGGTCAGTACCTGGCGCAGATCGCGTCCAGCTCGGCTATGCTTTTGGTGTCGGCCGCGAAGACGCAGCGAGCGGTTCGGCAGTTGGCGAAGTACTGGCCGCTAACGTTGCGCAGCGACGGCTCGGTCGCCAGCCACACCGGCGTGGCCGCGGCTTGCTCGGGTGTTGCGCTGCCGCCGAATCCGAGCGCGTTGCTGAGCGCCGAGTTGGCGTCGCCGGGATGACAGGAGTTCACCGTGATGCCGGCATCACGCCATCTTTGGGCAAAGGCCACGGTCAACATGCGGTTGGCCTGCTTGGATTGACGATAGGCTTGGTCGTTGTCGTAGCGGCGTCGCTGAAATTGCAGGTCAGACAGATCCAGGTCGCCGGCCCAGTAGCTGGCCACGTTCACCACACGCGCCGGGGCCGACTTTCGCAGCACCGCTTCGAAGGCACGCATCATCCACAGGTAGCCGAGCACATTGGTCGCGAACTGCACCTCGATGCCCTCGGGGGTTTCAGTTCGGCGGCGGGGCGCGATGGCCGCGTTGTTGACCAGTACGTCGAGCCGCCCCTGCCAGCGCGCCGCCAGGGCAAACACGGACTCGCGTCGCGACAAATCGGCCAGCTCATAGCGGACACCTGAGCTCTCGCTCGCCCGGCGGACCTCTTTGAGTGCCCCCTCCGCGCGCTTCTCATCCCGGCACACCATGACAACGTCGAAACCAGCCTTGGCGATCCCCGTGGCAATCGCCTTGCCGATGACCCCGTTGGCCCCGGTTACGATGGCTAGCGCAGCCACATCTACCAGTGATTCTTGCGCACCAGCTCGCGCAGCGGTTTGCGCACGAAGGGGGTTGGCTCCGCGGCGGGATAGCCGAGCGGGGTCATGGCCACTATGCGAACGCCGTCGGGCACGCCCAGGATTTCCTTGGCCTTGACCTCGTCAAAGGCACAGACCCAGCAAGTGCCCAGGCCTTCTTCGGTCGCGGCCAGGATGATGTGGTCCATCACGATGGCGATGTCCACCTCGGCGGAGTTGAAGCCATCGCTGCGCTCCCAGGCATTGGCCGGCTCGACACATCCGGCGATGATCACTGGCGCCTGCCAGAACCAGTCGCGGCAGAAAACGGCCTTGAACTTGGCGCGCATTTCGGGGTCGCTGACAACCACAAGCTGGAAGGGCTGGAGGTTGCAGGCAGTGGGGGCCACGCGGCCGGCGTCCAGAACGCGCTGGAGAACGTCGTCAGGCACCGCGGTCGGCCGGTATGCCCTGATGCTGCGGCGGATGCGGATCAGCTCTTGGAAGTCCATAGCTATCTCTATATCAGGGGTGCAGCCCTTCTGTCGCATGTGACCAGGAATCCCTGGCCGGCATAGGTGGGGCGGATGGCGACTGGCCCGAGGCCGGGCTGGGAAAACAGGCGCGCCAGCCCGTCGGCCTGCCAGCGGCTGCGATCGCGCCAGGCAGTGGCAAGAACCCGCAAAACCAGGGCGAGGTTGATCACGGCGGCCACGGCCAGGGCAGGTAGCAGGCCCAAGCCACGCAGGAACGCCCGAACGCCGCGCGCCCGGCGCAGGTGACGGACGACAATCGCGTCGAAGCGAAAACGCCAGCGCGGGGTCGCGTGTACCATGCGGCCGCCCTGCACCAGGCAGTCCACCATGTGTTCGATGGTTCGGCGTGGATCAGCCAGCGCCCAAAGCACGTTCACGCTCACCACGCGGTCGAAGCGCCCTTTTTCGCCGGCCAAAAAATTGTCGATGTCCCCGGCCACGAAATGCGGGCTGACCGACCACGTCCGCCGCCGGGCCCGCGCCAGCATGGCAGGCGACGCGTCGATTGCCACTACCTCGACCTCGGGATGGCGCTCGGCCAGCCGCGCCTCCAGGGCGCCCGTGCCGCAACCTGCATCCAGCACGCGCATGCCGGGCCGCAGGTCCAGGGCAGCCACAACCTCGTCGAGCATGTCCTGGTAGGGCGCAAGCCCGGCCACCAGGTCGTAGCAAACCGCGTAGAGGCTCCACAGCACGGCCGCAGCCTACCCCGAGCTGCCCTCACCAGCGACGGAGATTCTTGGCTCTTGGGTGTCCAAAACTTTGACGCCGCCAGTGGTTGCGAACCTGTTACTATCTCCGGCTCAGTTTCACACATGCACGAGGGGTCATGAAACGCGACACGAAATCATCAGGCTCGCGACGTGATGATCCGAGCAAGGCCGCTGCTGAAAAAAAGGCTGCTGCCGAGAAGTTCAAGGCGGCCCTGGCCGCAGCCCAGGCAGAACCGGCCAAACCGGCGGCTTGGGATGAGGCGGAAACGCTGGCCAGCCAGCAACAGAAGCCGGACGAGATAGCCGCGCTCTATCGAAAATTGCTCAAGCCTGGACTCGACCGCGAACTAGTGACCAGCCTCGGGCAACGAGCCTTGCGTTTTTTCGAGGAATGGTACGCTGGCGAGACTGATCGCGCGGTTGAGCTTCTGCGCCAAGTTCTGGCGGCAGACCCGGAAGCCGACTGGGCGCTCGAACGCGTCACCATCCTGCTTTCGGTCCAGCAACGCTGGGATGAGGTGCTCGCCACCTATGATCAGGCGCTGGCCGGCGCATCCGAAGGGGCTCGGCGCCATCGCCTCCTGCAAGAGGCGGCCGCGGTAGCCAGCGACTCGGGCACGACCGAACGGGCCATCGGCTACCTGCAGGCGCTGTTCAACACCACCCCCGCGGCTCCCGAGATCGCTGCGGCTTTGGAACGACTCCTGGAAAGGCAAGGCCTCTGGCAGGCCCTGGCCGATATGCTGCGCATTCGGCTGCCGCTTTTGCCAGCAAGCGAGGCCGACGAGGCCCGCTTGCGTCTGGCCACCCTGTGCGTGGACAAATTGGGCCAGCCGGAGCAAGCGCTGGACGAGGTCGAACGCATCCTGGCCAACAGCCGGCTTGCCGACGACAGCGAGGTGTGCGCGGTGGCGGATCGTGTGCTGAGCGCGCCCGCCTTTCCGCAAACCGTGCGCTGGCGCGCGCTCGACATTCTGCGCACCCGCCACACTCAGAAGAACCGGCCCGACCGCCTGGTGGCGGCACTGCGGGCAGCCCTGAGCTTTGCCGAGGCGACCGAGAGGCGCGCTCTGGTGCGCGAGGTTGCCGACCACCTATATCGGCAGGGCGATTTGCCTGCCGCTCGCGAGCAGATGGTCGAGATGCTGACTCTCGAGCCCGACGACCCGGCCCTGCGTGTGCGGCTGAAGTATCTAGCCGAGGTGACCGGCGCCCCCGAGGCGTACCGGCGAGGTCTGCTGGCCGCAGCGGCCGCCACCTTGGATGCCAATGTGCGGGTTGCCCACTGGCTAGAGACAGCGCAGATCGGCGACGAGACGGCTTCAGATGCGCGCGCGCTCTATCGAAAAGTGGTGGAGGACGGGGCCGCGCAACCGGCTCAGGTACTCACGGCCCTGCGCCAGCTGACCCAGTTCCTGCAGGGCGAAGAGGACGCGGCCGAACTTCTCGATGTGATGGAACGACAGGCGGCTCTCGAAACCGTGCCGGGNNCCAACGACCGCCAGGCGCTCGACGGCCTGGTCGATCGGCTGACCTCGGCCGAGCGCTGGGCCGAATTGGCGGCGGTGCTGCGCCGGCGCACAGCCGCAGACATGCCGGCGTTCCAGCGGCGCGCCGACCTCATGCAGCTGGCGCGGGTGCAGAACCTGAACCTGGGCCAACCTGCTGAGGCCATCGCGACGTTGCAGGAACTGCTGCAGTCCTGGGCTGACGATTCCGAAGCCGCCGAAGGGTTGCTCGATCTTCTTGCCCAGGTTGAACGCTGGCCGGATTTCCTCGCTTTGGGCAGCAAGACCGGGGAGAAGGAAAAGGCTCACCTGGTCGCGCTTTTCGTGCGCCTAGCTGATCTGTGCCGGACCAAGCTTGGCGATGGCCCGGCTGCCACATCGTGGTACGCGCACGCTTTGGACGCTGACCCCAGCTCAGCCGGTGCGCGCGACGGCTTGGCGGCTTTGCTCGACGATGTTGCCTGCCGGCAGGCTGCGGTCGAGGCGCTGGCTCGCGCCTACCAAATCAGCGGCGACTGGGCGGCCTTGCTCAGCCTTTTGCCCCACCGTCTGGCGCTGGCCGCCGACGACCGGTCGCGTGCGCGCTATCTTGTTGAGGCGGCGCAACTGGCAGAGACGCGGGCAGGCCTGGCGGAAGAAGCCTTGCCACACCTGTGCGCGGCTTTGCGCTTGGCCCCGGACGACGGCCATCTGGAAGCCGAGATCGTCCGTCTGGCCAGCGCGCTGCTCGAGTGGCCTCTGGTCGCGGAGTCTTTGGGGGCCGCCGCGGCCGCTTTGGCGCCGTCACTGGTGCGGACGGTTCACCTGCGTCTGCAGCAAGCGCGCTTGCTGGAGGAGAAGCTGGCGGACAAGAAAGGCGCGCTCGCCGCCTATCAGGCTGCCTTGAAGGGCGCACCCGACAATCGACAGGCGCGCGCGGCGGTGATTCGCCTGGCCGCCGACACGGGCGCGTACGAGCTGGCGGCCGACACCGCCATGGGCGAGCCGTTCTCGCCGGACCGCCTGCTGGCCGAGCATCTGCCCATCGCGGAGAGAATCGTGGCCGCGTCAGCCAACCCGGGCGCGAGTTTCTCGGCCATGGGCGCCGCGCTGTCTGCCGCCTTGGCCAGACGTTCATCGCTGCCCGGCACTTTTGCGCGAACCATCGAGGAACGCATTGCGGGCTATCCGGTCGTTGACAGCGAAGGGTGGGCGGAGGCGTCCCTGCGACGGGCTGTTGCCTACGACCCCATGAACCTTGCGACCCTGCGCCGTCTGGCGCAGGAACAGCGCAGCCGTGGGGGACGGCCCTTGCTCGATACCCTGATGCAGATCTCGGCACTTGCTCCACGCGATTTGGCTGTCATGGCCGAGGCTGCGGATCTGGCCGTCCGTGTCCTGCGTGATGCCGATGTCGGTCGGCGCTGCCTGACTGTGCTCTACGATCGTGCGGCCCAGCTTCTGCGTCTGGCTAGCCCAGCCGAGGGTGAGCTTGCGCCGGCCGCAGCAGTGCTGCTAGCCGTGGATGGTCTGGCCCGTCCACTGCTTGCCAGCAAGGCTGAGGCCGACCTGCGTCAGGCGCTGGAGCTTTTCCTCGACGCCAGTCGGTTGCCGTTGTCCAAGGAGGAGAGCAAGGGCTTGCGCGCGCGTGCGGGCCAGATCGCGATCGATGCTGACAAGGCTGTCGCGCGTGATGTCTACCGGCGCATTGTCGACGACGAGCCCGACAATCGCGAGGCGATGGCCGTGTTGGCGCGCCTGTATGAGCAGGCCGAGCAGCTGTCCGAGTTGCTCGCTCTGCGCCGTCGGCAACTAGACCTGCTCTCCGACGGCGAAGCGCGTCTGGCCCTGCGCCTGGAGATCGCGCGGGTTGGTGAAGTGGTCGAGGGACGTACCGGCCGATTCGAAGCGCTGCTCGCCAACTTGGAAGAATTGCCTGGCCACTCGGCAACCCTGGCCGCCCTGAGCACGCTCTTGCGCGCGCGCGGCCGATACGGCGAGTTGGCGGACATCCTCGCCGGGCAAGCGCGCAAACTGGAGGGGACGGGAGACAACCCGCGAGCCGCCCGTCTTTGGACTGAGGTGGCAGCTTTGGCCGAGTCCCCGCTGGGCGACAGTGCGCGCGCCATCGCGGCTTGGGAACGCGTGGTCGTGTTGGAGAGCAGTTCGGTTGCGCTCGACAGCTTGGCCCGCCTGTGCGTTGCTTCGGGCGAGCCACTGCTTGCGGCACAATGGCTTGAGCAGCGCATGTCGCTGGGCAATCCGGCCGAGCGGCGCCAGTCCGCGGCCCAACTGGCCCGCGCCTACGTCGCCGCTGGCCAGCGCCAGCGCGCGTTGGCCTCGTTGGAGACCGCATTGGTGCAAGACCCGACCGCCGACGAGCTGTGGATGCTGCTCACCGAATTGTACCGTGATGCCGAGCGCTGGGAGGCCCTGGCGCGGGCTCTCACCGGCCGTTGCGCTCAACTGGTCAATCCCGAGGCGGTGGTGGCCTGCGCGCGCGAAACCTTGGCGGTCTGCCAAGAGCATCTGCATAGCCCTGAGCGTGCAGTGCCGGTACTGGAACGGGCGCTGGCGGTTGCGCCTGCTGATCGCGGCTTGCGTCTCGCCCTTGCCGAAGGGCTGCGCCGAGCGGGTCGCCTGGCGGAAGCGCGCGCGGTCCTGGAAGGGGTGCTGGAAGAGTACGGCCGTCGCCAGTCGCGCGAGCGGGCCGCCCTCCATCATCAGATCGCGCAGGTGGCGCGCGCCGAGAAGAACCCCAAGCTGGCCCTGCAGCACCTGGAACAGGCTGCCTCGGTTCTGCTCGACAACATGGATGTCCAGCTAGCATCGGCCGAGATGGCCGAGGAAACCGGTAATCTCGACCGTGCGGACAAGGCATACCGCGCGCTCTTGGTGCTGGCGCGTCGGGGGCAGTCGGCCGACGCCGTGATCACTGCAGGAGAAGTCCTCTTGCGCCTGCGCCGCGTGGCCTTGGCCCTGGGCCACAACGAAGCCGCTGCGCAGTCGTTGGATTCCGCCCTGGCGCGCGCCCTGCACGATGCCGCCGAGGCCCGGCGAGTGCAAGCTGCTTTGCTTGCTGCGGGCGAGGGCGAGGTACTGATCGGACTGCTAGGGAAACGGCGGGCAGCAGCCAGCTTGGCCGCCGACGAAGCGACGGTAGTATGCGAGCTGGCCGAGGTCNNGCGCAAGCGCGCGCCCTGGCGGCCAAGCTGGGCCAGGCCGGTCGCTATCTCGACGCGGTCACCAAGGCGGCCGATCAGCTTCGCCGGGCCAACGATGCGCCTCGCTTGGCTGACCTGTTGCTGCGCGCTG
Organism: Myxococcales bacterium; assembly: GCA_003157315.1. Next base: position 7,379 of record PMJE01000482.1, read on the forward strand.
GGGAGGTGTCCGAGCGCGATCTGCGCGACGTCGCGCGCGCCACCGCGTTCTATCACCGGGTCGAGCAGACCGGACAGCGGGTGGCCGAGGCCTTGACCGGCCTAGCCCGGGTGAGCCTGAAAGTCGGCGACCAAGCCGAGCAGCGACGGGCAGCGGCGCAGTTGCGCCGAATGTCCCAAGTTGCGAGCAATCCGGCTGAAAAGGCAGATCTTCTCTTTCGTGTGGCCGAGTGTCAGTTCGGGCTGCAGGGCCCCGGCAATGAGGGACTGGACGCTCTGGCCGAAGCAGTGGAGCTTTCCCCTGACTTGGCGCGAGCCATGGCGCTGGTGGAAGCCGCTCATGTGCCCGATTCCGATCTGGCCCGGGTGATGCCGGTGTATGAAAAGGTGGCGCGGGCGTCCTCCGACGAGCATGTGTTGCTCGACTTCTACGAGCGGCGGGCCGCCTTGCCGGGCGCGCGCAGTGAGGACGCACGCGACGGGGTGGAGTTGGCCGTCTCGTTGGGCGAGGGAGCGCGAGCCGAGAAACTGCTTGAGCGTGCGGTCGCGCTGGCTCGAGCTGTGCCCGGCGGTCTGCGCGATGCAACTTGGGCCATCCTCGACCTCGTGCGCCGCTTGCGCAGTCGCGGCGACTTCAGCGGGGTAGCGCGGATACTGGAAGACACGCGCGAGGCTTGGCCCAATCCGCGCCTGGCGCCCGTGGTGCGGGAAATGGCCCGTGCTGCTGCCGAACACGCGGACAGCGCTCCGGCCGCAGCTCGCCTGTTCGAGCACCTGCGCACTTTGCATCCCCTGGACCGCGAGGTCTGGGAGCCGCTCTTGCACGTGTACGCTGCGCTGGGAAACCGGGCGGCTTTGGAGGCTCTGGTGCGCGAGCTGGCGGAAAAGCTGATGGCCCGATCCGACCGCAACGCGGCCCGCATGGCCTGGGCCAAGTTTCTGATGGGCGACCGGAAGACGGAGGAGGCGGCGACTGCGGTCCTGCGCGAGATCCTGGCTGAGGAGCCGGGCCATCCCGAGGGGCTGATGCTGCTAGCCGATCTGCATGAACGGCGGGGTGAGATGAGTCGGGCGGTGGCCATCCTGTCCGAGGCACTGGGCAGTGGCGAGGGCGGAGCTGCCGGGGCCGGGCGGGTTGCCCTGGCGCAGAGGTTCGGCGATCTGGTCAAGAAGATCGATCCGAGCGAAGCCAAGAAGGTACATCGTCAGGTGTTGGCTGCAACCATCCCCGATGCGGCGGCCCGGCGATCGCTACAGCTATCCTTGCTCGATCTTCTTTCCGGCAAGGACGAGCTGACGGAACGTGCGGCTCTGAGCGAGGAGATCCTGACCGGCGAAAGTGAAGCGCAAGCGGCGGCGCGCGCGCTGGATCTCGCGGAGATGCGCACACGCCTGCACGACGAGGCCGGCACGCGACGGGCGCTGGAGCTGGGGCGCACTCGCTGCCCGGACAGCGCGGAGCTGTTCCAGAGTCTCGCCACCTACTACAGCGATCGCGAGCTGTGGCCGGAGTTGGTGGAACTGCTTTCGCGCGAGGCCACGCGGGTGGGCGAGGTGGGCAAGGCCAGCTCGCTGCTGCACCGAGCGGCCCACATCCAGCGCGACAAGCTGCGCGACGAGGCGGGCGCCGCCCGAAGCCTGCGCCAGGCTATGGAAGCGGCACCGGGCGATATCGAAACCCTGCGCGAGCTGACTGCCTCGCTCGTCTCCTCGGGGGACATAGCAGCAGCGAGATCGGTCGTCACCGACGCGCTTGCGGCCAATGCCCAGGAGATGCGTGCTGATCTTCTTCGCCTGCGAGCCGAATTGGCCGCGGCGGGTGGGGACGAAGCCGCCGCGGTGGCGGACATGGAGGAAGCGCTCACGCTGGGTGCCGAGGATGTGGTCGAGCCGCTTAGCCAGACGTTGGCGCGCATCGCGGAGCGCGCAGCCGCTGGCGGCGACTTAGTGGCAGCCCGTGCCGCCACTCTGCGTTTGGCCGAGCTGGCGCGTAGCCAGGGCGATGAAGCCCAGGCGGACCAGATTCTCTTCCGCTGGATCGATGCCAATCCCACCGACCGCGAGGTGCTGCAGGCCATGCGGGTCCGCTTCGAGGTGGAAGAGCGCTGGGAAGCCGCGGTGAGTGTGTGGTCGCGGCTGGCCCAGGTGGAGGAGGGTGAGGCCAAGGCCGAGGCGGTGCTGGCCATGGCAAGTGCCTGCGAGAAGATTGGTCGCGGCGCTGATGCGATCCCATGGCTGAAGGACGCGCTTCAACAGATGCCGGGTCACGCGAAGCTGCTGGCGCGATTGGCGCAACTTCTGCAGGCCAGCGGCGATGCCATCGAGGCCGCCGAGCTACAGATCCAGATGGCCGAGGGCGAGGCCGACAAGGGCGAGCGCTACCGGCTGCTCATCCATGCCGCCGAAACCCTGCTGGGCGCTGGCGCATTCCCCACGGCCGTGCAGGCGCTGGAGAAGGCCGTGGCGCTGCAGCCGGCGGAACGGGCTGCGCGCACTCTGCTCGTCGACGCCTGTATTGGCATGGGTAATCTCGAGCGTGGCTCGGACGTGCTGGCCGAGCTGCTGGTGGAATCCAAGAGCATCCGCGCCGAGGAGCTGGCCATCCTCTATCAGCGTCAGGCCCGGTTGGCCGCTGCCAAGGGCGATAGTGATGGACGACTGTACGCACTGAAGAAGGCACTCGACACCGACCGCAAGAGCGTTGCCATAGCCACTGAGGTCGCGGATTTGGCCGAAGCGGTGGGCGACGACGACCTGGCCATGCGCGCCCTGCGTGTGGTGACCGCCAACCCAATCAAGGACGCCAAGGCGTCTGCCTTGGCCTACTTCCGCCAGGCGCGCATTGCCCACAAAGCCCGCGACAAGGCCCGCGCCATCATTTTCGTAAAGCGGGCGCTGCAAGAAGATCCCGAGATGGCCGAGGCCAAGGCGCTGCTCGACGAACTGAAGTAACGGGGGCGCGAAGCTCAGCCGCTGGCCGACCGATGCGCTTCACAGCCCTAGATGAGCGAAACGCGTCGGGCGCGGCCCTAGTAGTGATCCGCATCGCGCGTGATTGAGAAGGCTCCCGACGCGGTCCCCGGACACGCGGTCCCGCCCCAGGTCACGCCCGAGTACGACCCGAAGATGCGGCCACCCACGGGTCCATACGTGGATAGCGTCACGGTTCCGCCGGTCGCTTCGCAGGACACGCGGTTGTCGTTCGTGCCAAAAACCATCGACGCGGTCCCGGCGGTCATTTGGCCACCGACGGGGTAGCTGATCGGAAACGTCGTGGGGACGGCGCCGAAAAGGCTGATGAACCCGGTCTCCCAATCTTTCGGCGCGGGCTCGCCGAGCTCGGTGAGGTAGTTCCGCCCCAGTTCCAGGTCGGTCTGCTCCTCGACGGCCGCGAAGTACGCGGTGACAAGCGGGTCGCAGCTCGCCGGATCGGTTTCCACGCCGCCGCCTTCGATCGATCGCGAGCCACCGAAGTCGAAGTAGTCGCCGCTGTTGCAGGTGGCAGTGGCTACCAGGCCGCTCCGGTAGCCGCTGTCTTGCACGATCACGCCCTTGAGCGTGACACCGCCGTAGAGTGGATCGGCGTAAAGGTACGCGACCAGACTCTTGCCCAAGCCGTCGCTGGCGAGGACGGGAGCCACCTCCATCCCGGGGTGGAACTTGTCCGGGATGACGTCGCGCCCGTCGCCGCGCTCAGTGTCGAGCAGTTCCATGCCCGACGAGTAGCGGGTCATCGAGAAGCGCGCGTTCGGATCGCCGGTGTCATTGTTGGCGTACATGAGCCCAACCAGGTACGACCGCCCGTCCCACCACGCGCCCCGCAGCGACGCATTGCCCGGCACCTGCGGGAGCGAGAAGGACAATGCGATGCTGCCCGAGCTGGGCAGAAGCGCCGCCGCCGACGTCTGATTGTGGAGGTCGACATACGCCTGGTACACGTCCATGAAGTACTGCCCGTCGCTGGCAAAGAACGAGTTCGTGGACGATCCGGGCAACCCGGAAAGCGGCCAGATCTTCGCCCCCGTCTCGGAGCGCAGGCACAGCAACCCTGCGTTGCCCAGGTTGGCGTTGAGCGCAAAGATGCCGAAGGTGCGCATCTCCGGCGACGGCGCCGTGTCGGCAACAACGGCGTAGGCCGTGCCGTTCAGCAGTCCCTGCCCTCCGTCGACGAACGTGCCGTCACCGGCGATGCGGATGCCAGAAATGGTGGCGCTGCCGCTGATGGTCGGATAGCCGAGCGCGGTCAGCAAGTAGTGGCGGTCGTTCGAGGTCAGCCTGAACTGCGTGTAATAGGAGCCCGGGTCGTACGCCCAGGCGTGCGACGCGCCGACTGTGCCGTCGGCCGCCACCTGGCGCGCGATTACCTGGTTTCCCTGCTGCTGTGTGAGCAGGAAATCGGTACCGTTCGAGGCGACCTGCCCGCCGGCGTCGACGCCCGCGACGGGCGCCAGGGTGCCGCGATCGTCGAGCAGGAAGGTCGGGACCATCCCGCTGGCCGCGACCAGGAAGCGCGATCCCGTATAGGCGGCCGACACTTCGGAGACGTCGGGCGTGCGCGGGATGGCGATAGCCTGGCCGCTGTAGCTGACCGAGAACGGGGTCGCGGTCAGCTTGAACACGTCGAGCATTCCGCCCTCGAGCGCGACGAGGTTGGTGCCGACTGGCTCGACCAGCGTGGGCGCGTGCGCGCCCAGCGCGACGTCGGCGCTGCTGACGTCACCGACGCGCGCAAATGGCGACAGGGTGAACCGGAAGCCACTGGTCGCCGCGCCGCCATGGACCGTGGCGAAGCCTGACCCGCCCACGAAATCCGCGCTCTGGACGCCCGGGTAACAGCCCTGGCAAAGCAGCACGCCGCCCGAGCGCTGGTTAAAGTCATCATCCGGATCGAGGAGTGTGCCGTTGCTGGACTGGATCCGGATCCCGTAAGTGTCGTAACTGAACGCCGCTGACGGACGCGTCCCGAGGAGGAAAAACGTGCCGTTGGCGTGAAAGCCGACCGGTGCACCCGCCGGATTGCCGTAGCGCCAAAACGACTTCTGCGAATCGAGAGGCGCTCCGGTGGTGTCGCTCAGGCGAATGAAACCGGTGTTGGTGGCGAAGAGATACTGGCCGGGCCCGGCAATCGCGATGAACGGCGGCAGGGTGGTCCACGTGTCGTAGGCGGAGCCCACTGGGGCGAGCTGCGAGCTCAGGAGCAGCGTCTTCTGCGCGGTATAGGCGCCGGCGAAGATGACCAGGTAGTTGGCGCCGCCTCCGTAGACGCGGACGTCGTCGGGTGAATCGCCCGAGAACACCGTGGCGCTCTCCGCCTGCACCGCGCCGGCCGCATCGACGATCTGGAACTTGTGGATAGGCAGGCTCGGGTTCGGCGTGGCGGCGTAGCTCGAGTACACGAGATAGTCCGAACCGCTGCTGGCGACCATCACGCGCGCGATCCCGCTGTTGATGTCGTCAAGCTGCGTGAGCGCGAACCGGCCGAAAATCGCGCCGCTCGCGCTCACGCGCGCTGCCACGACCATCCGGCGGTAGCCGACTGTCTGCGCGTACGCGATCAGGCAGCCGTCGGATGCGCACGCCATGGAAGGGCTGGTGTAGTCACCGCTGGTCGCGGCCGCTGGGACCGGCTGCTGGAGGTAGAACGCCGCCGAGACCGACAGCGGGGCACCGGGCCAGATGCTGTCGGCGTCGTCCGTTCCGCCGCCGCCGTCAGTTCCGCCGCCCGCCCCACCGCCGCCGCCCAAGCCCCCGCCACCGCCCGCCCCGCCGGAACTCGTGCCGCCGTTCTGTCCGGCGGCGCCATCTGATCCGGCGATGCCGCCGGCGCCGCCGTCGTTGGTTGTGGTCTCTGGGACGTCCGTCGAAATTGCGTCCGCTCCGCCCGCTCCGCCCCCGTCAGGTGGAGCGTCCGGCGGCCCGTCGACTCGACCGCCGATGATTGCCCCGTCTGGGACCTTCGTCGGACCCACCTCCGCTCCGCCCGCTCCGCCGCTGCCCAGCGGACCGTCCGACAGCGCATCGGTGCGACTGTCGACTGCCGCGTTCGGGACTTCCGTCGGACCTACCTCCGCTCCGCCGCTGCCCAGCGGACTGTCCGACAGCGCATCGGCGCGACTGACGATGGTTGCCGCGTTCGGGACGTCCGTCGAAATTGCGTCCGCTCCGCCCGCTCTGTCCCCGCCCGACAGACCGTCCGACATCCCGTCGACGCGACTGTCGGTGGATCCGGCGTGCGGCACGTCAGTCTGCGCATCGTGACTCGCGCCCCCGCCGCCGGAGCAACCGAGGTGAAGCGAAAACAGCAGGAGCGAGGCTGCTAGAAAATCGAAGGTGAAGTGCGCTCGTCGTTGCGTAGACCCTCCTCGACAACAGTAAACGAATGAGGAACGTCGCGTCCAATACAACGACGCTGTCCAGAAAATGTTCTAGTGCGTATCTGAGGGTGTCCTGCTGACTTTCTTGTACGCAGGAGGCTGGCCGCCTGGAAGACGAGCGGGTACATCGCGTGGTTGCCGCTCACGCGGGCACGCAACTTTCTCGGCCGGCGTCCGACAACCAGGGCATGAGCAAAAAGCGCCGCAGATTCCGTTCCCATTTCATTCCCTTTCGCAAGCGCAGACCGTCTGCCGCAATTACCTTCGAGATAGGCCCCCAGCGCATCGTCGCCATGACTCTGGCCGACGAACTTGCCGGGGCAGTCTCCGCCGACGCAGCCCAACGCCGGGACCTGGTCGACGCTGCACTCAGCGTCGGCCAGTGGCTGGCCGATCAAGGCTGCCCTGGCCGGTGGGACAAGGTCAGGCCGACTGCGATTCTGCGTTGCCTGGACTTTCTGCCCAACGAAGAACGCGAGCGTTTCCTGTTCTCGTTTGTCGGCCTATTGGGACACGGGGCGCTGACTGGACAGATCCCGCCGCTGCCGGCCAAACAGTCGATCGACGAGATCTCCAGCCTGACTGGCGAAGAAACCGTGCGCGCCTTTGCGCGTACCACAGCTGCGCAACTGCAGCCGCCTCTGCAATCGTAACTACACGCCAGGAACGTTGGTCAGCATTTCCAACATCTGCGCCGCGCGCCGGTCGCCAGCGTCCAGCTCCGCGCAGTGCTTGAAGATCGCGGTGGCCTCCGGAATCTTGTTCGACTCATAGTAGGCCATGCCCAGGTGATAGAACGCAGCCTCGTCCTCCGGGCAGTTCTCCACCACCAGCTTGAAGTTGGCGATGGCCTTGTCGTACTGGCCCAGCGAAGCAAAGTTCACGCCCAGGTGGTAGTTGGCGACCTTGGCCGCCGGGTTGAGCTCGACCACGCGCAGGAAGGACTCGATGGCCTTTTGCTGGCGCCCCAAATGGTAGTTGGCGATGCCGATCCAATAATGAGCCGCCGCATAGTCGGGGCTCAACTTCAGGCAACGCTCCATGGTCGCAATGGTCTTGTGGATCTGGCCGCCGCGATAGTAAGTGAGCGCTAGGTCGTAGTGCGCCTCGGGGAACTCAGGCTTGAGAGCGATGGCCTCCTCGAGATATTTGGTCGCCGAATGGATGTCGCCCAGGCGGTAGTAGAGAATGCCCAGGCCGCAGAGCACGTGGGCATCGCGCAGGCCTTTTTCGTAGGCCTTCAACAGGGTCGCGATGGCAGGCTCCACCGGTCCTCCCTCCATGCGCCCTTCCATGGCGGTTCTCGCCAGCAGGTACTGGTCAGGAATATCTTTGGCAGCCGGCATGCCGCAACGCGGACAAAAGCGAAAGTCAGGCGCAAGTTCATTCTTGCACTGAATGCACGATGTCATGGGGCCTCCCTTTTGGAATCGACGCGTCTGTTCTCTCTGCCTGTTGCTTGGATGTCCAGCAGGCAACACAGTCTCACGCATTTCCGCAATTCTTGCACCCATTTGCGCAAGAAGTGGACGAGAGCGTGTCCGCGTGGGGAGCCAGCCAACTTCGCCCCGCCCACCCCGCGAGTCCTACGTATCTGGCTAGGCCGGGTCCGATTCTGCTACCATTGCCGGGGGAGTACGTTCGCCGCACGTGATCGGACACAAGGTCAACAACTACGAGCTCAAGCGCCTTCTCGGTGAGGGCGGCATGGGGGCGGTGTATCTGGCGGAGCACCCGTTGCTCGGCCGCAAGGCGGCGGTGAAGGTTCTCAAACCTGAGTTGGCCGCCAACACGGAGCTGGTCCAGCGATTTTTGAACGAAGCGCGCGCGGCCAACGCCATCCATCATCCTAACATCATCGATATCATCGACGTCGGCCTCCTGCCCGAGGGCGTGCCCTATATGATGATGGAGTTTCTCGAAGGCGAGAGCCTGTCGACTCGCCTGCGCCGCCTGCGGCGCCTTACGGTGAGTGAGGCATTGAAGTACGCGCGCCAGACGGCTTCGGCGTTGGCCGCCGCCCACGCGGTTTCCATCGTTCATCGCGATCTCAAGCCGGACAATCTCTTTGTCGTGCCCGACGCGCAGAATCCGGGGCAAGAACGCATCAAGGTCCTCGATTTCGGCATCGCGAAACTGCGGCCCGAGTTTGCCCCCGGAACCCCGCGCACCGGGGTGGGTGCCCTCATGGGCACGCCCGCCTACATGTCCCCTGAGCAGTGCATGGGCAAGACGACGGAGATTGATCATCGCGCCGACATCTACGCCCTGGGGATCATCCTGCACGAAATGCTGTGCGGCCAGCCGCCCTTTGTCGGGCAAAGCTTTGGCGAGCTGTTTCTCCAGCACATCACCGTCGCGCCCAAACCGCTGCGTTCGATTCGCCCTGATGTCCCAGCCCAGCTCGAAGCCGTGGTGCTGAAGGCCCTGGAAAAGGACTACAAGGATCGCATCCAGACCATGGAGGAGTTTCTGAGTTTGCTGGCGCAAGCTCCTTCCGGGTCGACCCTGATGGGCGAAGAGCAGCCCATGGCCAGGCCCACCCGGGGCTCGGCGGCTCTTGGCGCCACTTCCAGCCGCTCGGTCCTGTCCAGCATCGGCGACCTCTCGCCCACGACGCTGTCGTCCGCCGCAGGTCAAGTTCGTACCGCCAGCCAGGACACCCCGGCCAGGCGGGGCGGTCGACAAGTCGCCTTGGTGGGAGTGGGTGTTCTTGCCCTGTGCGCGCTAGTGGCCGGTGTCGCAGTCAAACTGTGGGGCCGCTCCGCTGCGCCTGGCTCCGATGGCCAGCCGGCCGAAAAGGGCGCGGCTGTCCAACCATTGCCGCCGCCGACCGCGCCGCCACCTGTGCCGGTCCCGCCGCCAGCCGAGCCCAGAGTTCCCGCACCGCCCAAGCTCACCGAGCCCGTCGCCAATCCGGCGGTGGCCGGCCGCGAGAGCAGCGAGCCTGCGGCAAAGGACACCTCCTCGTCCAAGCGCGAGCGCGCGAAGAAGAAGTCGAGCGGACGGTCAGAGCGCCACAATCCCGAGCCGATGGATTCCTATCGTCCCGCGCCGGTTGCCCCGGTCGTCGCGCCCAGGCCCGTGGAGCCTGCACCCCGGCCCTCGCCGCCGCCAGCTCCTGCTGCTGCCCCAGCAGGCCCGAAGGTCATCCGGCGCGAGAAGTTCTAGTCGCGTGGGGAGCCCGCCGGCCCTTCGGGACGGACAGCCCACCCTGCCCGCCCCGCGCGCTTCGCGCGCGCCCTCGCCGGCGGGGTACCATCGCGGGAG
>PMJE01000639.1 GCA_003157315.1 Myxococcales bacterium
CTGGCCAGTGGTGCAACATTTGATCGAGGCGTCGCGCACGCAGACGGATTCGCGACTCCCGATTCCCAACCCTGCTCGGGAGGGCCGTGCCGCGGATGGTTCGCGCTGAAACCCGGAGAGAAACTACTGCGCCCGAGTCGTGGACCCGGCAAGTGCTATCATCACCTTGCCATAAGCCGTCCAGAGTCATGACACCGCAGGATCCAGCCGCAGAAGCGTCGCTATCGGCACTCGCCCGGCCGGCGGTCTTCATTCGTGCCTTCGAGGAGCGTCTGCTTCAGCTCTTCTCGGGTGGCGGCGTGGCAGGAACCGTACACACCTGCCTGGGACAGGAGTTGGTGGCCGTGGCGTTGTCCCGCCATCTCAACGTTGAGCGGGATGCGCTGTTCGCCACCCACCGGGGCCACGGACACTACCTGGCCACCGGCGGTCCTGCCGATGCGCTCTTGGCTGAGTTGCTCGGGCGACAAGGCGCACTTTGCGGCGGTCGCGGCGGCACCCAGCACCTGCGGCGGGCTCGCTTCTTCTCGACCGGCGTGCAGGGCGAAGCGGCGGCGCTGGCCACCGGGTTTGCCTGGGCCTTGCGCCAGAAGGGTGAGCCGGGGATTGCCGTCGCGGTGCTTGGCGATGGGACGCTGGGGGAAGGCGCGCTCTACGAAGCCCTGGGGTTTGCTGCCTGGCAAGATCTCCCGGTACTCTTCTTTCTGGAATACAACGGCTGGGCCATGTCGACCGAGGCGAAAGCAGTCGAACGCGGCGATCTGGCCAAGCGTAGCGAGAGCTTCGGCGTCCCCTTTGCGCGCACCAGCGATCAGGATCCCGTGGCCCTGGCGGATCAACTGCGCCAGGTGGTCGAGCGTGTCCGTGCCGGGCACCCCTTTTTCCAGGTGGTGGATACTCGGCGCCTGGGTGCACACAGCAAGGGCGACGACACGCGACCTGCCGCGGCCATCAAGAAGCTGCGGCGCGAGGATCCCCTGTCGCGCTGGATCTCCGAGCAGCCTGCGGTTGCCGCCCTGTACGCCGAAGCACGGGTGACCGTGGAGGAGCTGGTGCGCGATGTCGAGGCCCGCGCGCCACTGGATCCGGCGCCGGGGAGCGCATGGCCTCGTCCGCCGGGCGCATTGGCCAGCGCGACCTTGCTGGCACAGCCGACCGGTGCGGGCAACCAGTTCATGGTCGATCGGGTGCGCGCGGCCTTGGGCGATCTGCTCGACCGCGATCACCATGCCGTGCTTCTGGGCGAGGACATCGCGGATCCCTACGGCGGGGCGTTCCGCGCGACCCGCGGTCTTTCGACTCGTTTTCCCCATCAGGTGGCATCGACTCCCATATCCGAGTCAGCCATCGCAGGCGTGGCCACTGGTCTAGCCCTGGGAGGCGTGACGGCGGTGGCCGAGATCATGTTTGCTGACTTCGCCACCCTGGCGGTGGATTCGCTGGTAAACCTCGCCGCCAAGCTGCACTACACTTATGGACAGCCGCGCTGCTCGCTGGTCGTCCGGCTTGCCTCGGGCGGCGGACGCGGCTACGGGCCCACCCACAGCCAGAGCCTGGAGACGCTTTTTCTCGGAATCCCCGGCCTGCGCGTGGTGAGTTTGTCCGCCCGCCACGAGCCCGGGGCCCTGCTGACCGCAATTCTCGACGGCGGAGCGCCTACTGTGCTGGTCGAGCACAAGCGGGTCTACGCCGATACGCCCCGCCCCGAACCGCCGCTCGATTGCAGGCTACATTCGGTATCAGCCAGCGGAGGCGATCTTCCGCCGCTGGTGTACTTGCCCGCCGATGGGCGGCCCGGGGACATTACCCTGGTCACCCACGGGGGCATGCTGGACGTGGCCGAGACTGCCATGCGAGAGTTGCTGGTCGCCGACGAGCTGCGCTTCGAGCTGATTGTTCTTACCCAGCTTTGGCCCTTGCTTTGCGATGAGATCGCGGCATCGGTCGCGCGCACCGGGAGGCTTTGCGTGCTGGAAGAGAGCCCTGCCGCCTATGGCGTCGGCGCTGCGGTGATTGCCGCCGTGGCGGAATCCGCGCGCAAGCCTTTCCAGGCGCGTGCTGTGGGCGCCGTGCCAGTGCCGATTCCCAGCGTGCGCTCCCTGGAGGAACGCGTACTTCCCAACCCCGCTCTGCTGGTCCAGTCGATCCGCCAACTCGTACGCAATCCCCGAGGAGAATCCTGATGCCCCCGCTTGCTCGCATTGTGGTTCCTCGCGCCGTGGCTGGCGACGATCGCGCCCGCCTGGTCGAGTGGTGCGTGGCTGACCGCGCCGCGGTTGCGCCCGGCACAGCTATCGCGGTGCTGGTGACCAGCAAGGCCAGCTTCGATGTCGAAGCCGAGGCGGGCGGCTTTCTCCGGCAACTATTCCCAGTCGGTCAGATCTTGGAGGTCGGCGATGCCTTCGCCGAGATCTGGTCGACCTTGCCCGCGGATGCCGCTGCCGCGCCGGCAGGGGAGCCCGCGACGGGCGGCCCGCTCTTCACGGAAAATGCCCGCAGGCTGATTGAGGCACACCAGGTTTCAGTCGATCGCTTCCGTGGTCGCACCGTTGTGCGCGCGGAGGATGTGCAGGCAATTCTCGGCCAGACGAGCGATGCTCCGGTGGCTGTGCGCCACTATGCCGGGGACACGCTCGATCCCGCGGCCGACTGGGACGCGGTTCTGCACGGCGAGGATTTTGCTCGCACGCAGAGCATGCTCACCGATTTGCGCCGACGCATGAAGGCCCACTTCGATCGCCACGTGTCAACCGGCGATCTGCTCAATGACCGCTGGGAATTGGCGCGCGCGCACGGTTTTGGTGAAGGCAGCAGCGTCTACGATAGCTGCTTGATCCTGGGCAGCCCACATGTGGGAAAACGCTGCTGGATCGGGCCCAACACCGTGCTTGACGGATTCCACGCTCCACTGAGTATTGGTGACTATTCCTCCCTGGGCACCGGTAGCCAGATCTACACTCACAATACCATCCACCAGGTGCTCACCGGCGGCCGGGCTGAGACCTTTTGCATGGCCACCAGCATCGGCGCCTGTGTATTCGTCTCACCCATGTGCGTGCTGAGCGCGGGGGTGGAGATTGGCGAGCGGTCGTTTGTGGCCACCGGCAGCTTCGTCGAGGGCAGGTTCCCGGCGGGCAGCTACATCGGCGGCAATCCCGCGCGCCGGCTGGGGCGGGTTGAGGTCGACGGTCAGCGCGTGGCCCTGATTCGCGACTAGTATCCCGACGGATACACGATCTGAATGCCGTTGACCGGGGCGCGCTGCTGCCCCGATGACTGTGCCGGCAGCGCGGTCAAGGTGAAGTGGTCACCGTTCAGGTTGTGGAACACGACATAGTTCCCTTCGCCTGCTGCGCCTGCGTCGGCGCCGGACGCCAGCCTATATGCCGGGCAGGTACTAGTAGCGGAGGGCCCAGTCTGTGTCACGGAATAGGTTGTCGCGCCAATATTGTATTGGTACAGGCGCGTCTCCACCCCGGACATATAGGAATAGAAGTAGACGTAGACGTCGTATCCACTTCTCATGGGGTCGGGCAAGCCCGTCACCGTGATCGTGGCGTTGTAGTTGACCGATCTCGGATCAAGATAGCCATTCATCATGCGCGTGTCGCCCGGGGCATCGGTGAAGAAATTGCTGTAGGTGTCGGTCTGCGAGTCAATCTCATCCACGTTCCAGGTGGCAGACGCAGTAGTCGTGCTGCCACTGGCGGCCACCATTGACGAGAGGGTGCCCTTGTCACCGGGTGCGCTGTTCCAATGCGTGGCTGGCTTCACCCCGGCAGATTCGCTGGCACCCATCACGACGGTTCCAGATGGCGGCGAAGAGCCGTTCGGCCTCCTCAATGGGCGCCGAGAGGTCGGCGTCGGTGAANNCGTGTCAGCAGAGAATGGAACGTCGACCCCGACATCTTGAGGCAGGGCCAAGTCAGCCATGGCCGCATCTGTCGCTCCGCCGGTGTCGCCGGTTTCAGGCCCAGTCGCATCGCCAGCCGCATCCGCGGCGACAATTCCGCCAGTGCCACCTGTGCCCCGCGCGTCGCCGGCCGCATCCGCCGCCACAATTCCTCCCGTGCCACCTGTGCCTCCCGCATCGCCTGCAGCCGCATCCGCCACGGAGCCGGCGTCCACCCCGAGGCTTCCCGCTGTTCCACCGGTCGCCACCTGGCTGGTTCCTCCCATCGCCATTCCACCCGTCGCTGTTCCTCCGGTACCAGAGCTGGTGGCACTGCCCCCCGAACCACCGCGGCCAGCATCAGTTCCAGCCCCCAAAGCCCCTCCCCTGCTTGCAGCGTCGGAAGCCGCATCCTGGCGCTCCGCCAAGGGAGACGTTAGGTCCACGCATGCGGTGGAAAGAAGGGCGGCCGCGAGTGCCGGCAGAACTGGCGAGTAAGAGCGAGTCACGTTCATCGTCCCCCCAAGAGATATAGTGCGGAAGTCTGGGGGCTCTTGGGTGCAAATGCAACTATCGCGAGATCGTCGAAAGATTTGACCGTGATCAGGGTCTGTGCCGCCAAAGCAGCTTGGGGTCACCACGCCTTGACAGGGCGCCATAAAGCCGCCATAAAGACTATATGCGGACTCTCACGATCACGGATGCGAAAAAGAATTTAGGGCGTTGGCTCAAGGCGGCGGCGCAGGGCGAAGAAGTCGCCATCATCGCGGGCAGTGACATCATCGCGCTTCGCAAGGTCGAGGTCGCAGTGGTGGACACCAACTACGCGGAGGCGGAATACGGGGCTACCCCGGAGTCTCTCGCGCGCCTTGAAAGTGGGGTGGCGGCGCGCTACCGCCGGCAACGCAAGGCTGGCAAACTGCACTCGCTGGTACAGGTGGAGACGGCACTTGAAAAAGCCAACGCTCATTGATCCGGAGGTCTTCCAGAGGCTCGGCCAGCTTTCACGAAGCGAAAGAGCCGATTGCCTGCTGGCGCTTCACGAGTTGCAGGACGGCTTTGGCCAACCCCATCTGCACGCCGGTCTTGCTATCCGCAAACTTCGCGCCACGACCTTCGAGTGCCGCGGGAACCTGAAACTGCGCTTTCTGTTCGAAAGCCGCCCCGAGTGCCTCTACGTGTTCGCTCTGCTTTCTCATGACGAGGTCCGGCGCCTCTTGCGTAGCGGCCGGATTGTGTAGCGACGCAGTTTGATCTCGGAAGAAGGAGCAGCCCCATGACTAGTCTACCTGGTCCAGGAAAGACCGCGTTGATTACCGGTGCTTCTAGCGGCATCGGGTACGAGCTCAGCCGGATCTTGGCGCAACAGGGATTCCACCTGGTGCTGGTGGCTCGCAGCGCCGACCGTCTGGCCGAGATTGCCCGGGAACTGGCAACCGCCCACCCAATCAAAACCGAGGTGGTTGCTCAAGATTTGTCGCAGCCAGAAGCGGCCGCACAACTGTTTGCAGAAGTGAAAAGACGCGGGCTTGCGGTCGACGTGCTGGTCAACAACGCAGGCTTCGGCGGTTTCTGCCGGTACGCGGACAGCGACTGGGAGAATCAACGCCAGATGATCCAGGTGAACGTAGTCAGCTTGGCACAGCTCACCCGACTCTTTCTTCCAGAAATGCTCCAGCGGAAATCCGGCAAGATATTGAACCTCGGTTCCACTGGCTCGTTCGCGCCGGTACCCAACATGGCGGTCTACGCCGCGAGCAAAGCGTTTGTGTTGAGCTTCTCTGAAGCTTTGTCTGCGGAGCTGCAGGGCACGGGCGTGACCGTGACCGCGCTTTGCCCGGGCGTGACCAAGACCAACTTCTTCAAGCGGGCCAAGTCTGAAAACATGTTGCTGCGAAGGCTGAATCAGATGGAGGCACGCGACGTGGCTCAGATTGGCTATCGCGCACTGATGCAGGGGAAACCACGGGTGGTTTCCGGATGGTTCAACAAGATCATGATTGCTTCCATGCGACTGGCCCCGCGCGCGGCTGTGCTGTGGGTGAGCAAACGCGTGATGCAGCCGTGATGGACAGGACTACAGGTCAACCAGAAGCCGAAACGGCCGGTTGCGATCCCATCGGTAAACCTGAAAATCGCTGTCCAAGGTAAGGATCTCGCCGGTGCCCAACTCCTCGGCCAAATGGACCAAACACGCATCCGCCAAATCCATGGGTACCCGCGCGTACTTCTTCAGCAGCGCCCGCACGGCCCCCGCCTGGTCTGCAAGCTGCAGGGGAACCTGGAAGATCCTTTGCTCGACGTTTTGCAGAATGGCGTCCACCGCTGCGGGTAGCCGGCGCAAGAGATAGCACGCCTCGGCGATCACGGGCTCGCAGGTGACGAGCGGCGCCTGCAACTCAGCCGCGGCGGAGACGCAAACGCCATGGTGCCGCTCTGACCGGTCGAGCAGAGCCACAAGGCACCCCGTGTCGAGCAACACTGGCTTCATGTCTTGCCGAAGCCCGCGAG